>NZ_RAVY01000284.1:0-9442 GCF_003611625.1 Corallococcus sp. CA054B | reverse complement strand
CACCCGCCCCATCCCCAGCTCCGGCGAAGCCCTGCCCGTCATCGGCATGGGCACCTGGCAGACCTTCGACGTCGGCGGCGCCGCGAACGAACGCGCGCCCCTGGCCCAGGTCCTCCAGAAGTTCTTCGCGTCGGGCGCGCGCCTCATCGACTCGTCCCCCATGTACGGCCGCTCCGAGGCCGTCGTGGGCGACCTGCTCAAGCAGTCCGGCCAGGAGAAGACCCCGTTCCTCGCCACCAAGGTCTGGACGCGCGGCAAGGCGGAAGGGGCGGCGCAGATACAGGCGTCCCTCCAGAAGATGGGCCATGGCCGCATGGACCTGATGCAGGTGCACAACCTGCTGGACGTGGACGTGCACCTGCCCGTGCTGCGGGAGCTGAAGGCCGCGAAGAAGATCCGCTACGTGGGCGTGACCCACTACCTGCGCAGCGCCTTCGACGACCTGGAGAAGCACATCCAGCGCAGCAAGCTGGACTTCGTGCAGCTGCCCTACTCGCTCGCGATGCGCGACGCCGAAGCGCGCCTGTTGCCCGCGGCGAAGGAGCACGGCGTGGCCGTGCTCGTCATGGAGCCCTTCGACAAGGGCAACCTCTTCCGCAAGATGAAGGGCCGCCCCCTGCCGGACTGGGCCTCGGAGTTCGACTGCACGAGCTGGGCCCAGTTCTTCCTCAAGTTCATCCTGGGCCACCCCGCCGTGAACTGCCCCATCCCCGCGACCTCCGACCCCGCCCACCTGGAGGACAACGTGAAGGCGGGCTTCGGACGGCTCCCCGACGAGAAGCTGCGCGCGCGGATGGTGAAGCTCTTCGAGTCTTGATCCGCGCGGACTACGTCAGGTCCGGAGACGGCGAGTAGCGCAGCTCGCCGCCCGGCTCCAGCACCAGCCCGGTGCCGGGCTCGCCGGCCTCGTCGTCGCGCCCCACCTCCAGCACGCCCTCCTCCGCGTCCCACTGGCCCAGGTAGTACTCGCCGCCGGCCGCCATGCACGCGCGGCCTTCGGACACCACCGTCTCCACCACTTCCTTCTTGTCGCTGGTGAGCCGGAAGAGCGTCCACGTCTTGCCGTCCTCGCGGAAGCCCTTCACCAGGTCCGCCAGCTCCTCGTCGCGAGGCGCGCCGCCCGCCTTCTCCTCGCGCGTCCACTGGCGCGGCTCCTTCGCGGGCTGCGTCTTCTGCCACGCCCGCGCCAGCTCCAGCAGCTTCTGCTGGGCCGCGTCCTGGAGCGCGTGCATCGCGTCCGGCAGCTCAATCTCCTCCAGCGCCAGCAGGGCCGTCTCCAGTTGCAGCGCCTTCAGGCTCCACTCGTTCCACGCGGTCTTCAGCATCCCTTGTCGCTCCCGGCCGTCACGCCTCGTTCCGAAGGACGAAACAAGCGAGAGGGCCCGGCACGCCCCCTATCACACGCCCGGCTGCCGGGGTGCCGGCCCGGCGGTACGGACGATGTTCGCCGCCCGGCCGCTGCCTACCTTCAACCGCCAAGGGAGGCGAGCACATGACGACGACGACGAAGACTCCGCAGGACGTGGTGGAGCACCTGGGCAAGCTCATCCACGGCATCAAGGTCGCGATGATGACGACCGTGGACACCGACGGCAGCCTGCGCAGCCGGCCGATGTGGACCTACGACAAGGACTTCGACGGAGAGCTGTGGTTCTTCACCAACGACCACACCCACAAGGTGGACGAGGTGCAGAAGGACCACCATGTCAGCCTCGCCTACTCGGACCCCACCCGGGACAGGTATGTGTCCGTCAGCGGCCGCTGCACGCTGATCCGCGACAAGGCCAAGGCCAAGGAGCTGTGGAACCCCGCCCTCAAGGCCTGGTTCCCCCAGGGACTGGATGATCCGAACCTGGCCCTGCTGCGCGTCTCCGTCGAGAAGGCCGAGTACTGGGACACACCCAACAGCAAGATGGTCCAGCTGGTCGGGTTCGTGAAAGCCGTCCTCACCGGCGACAAGTACCACCCGGGAGACAACCAGAAGCTCGACCGGGGCGCCCCCCGCCACAACTGACGGGACCCCGAACGGGGCCGCCGGAAGGCCGGCGGTTCCCACGCTCTCAAATCCTGACAGGTGTGTCAGGGGGTGTGTGAAAGCAGGACAGCCTCAGACCTGACGCACCTGGACCCACCCGACGAGCGCCCCCAGGGAGCTCGCCGTGGTGGGTAAGACTTTTGCTCCTTGAATGCTGTTTCTCTGACAGGGCCGTTCGTCCTGGCTTGTAGCCCACCCTCGGCCCGAGTCATGCAGCCGGCCGACGCCGTGGTACGAGCCGCACGCCGTCCGCACATCACGTTGAAGTGACAGACGGTTTAGAGTATCAACCATCCGCTTTCGAGATTTTCCACCTTCCGTCCGGCATTCTTGCCGGCGCCGGATGGAACGGACTCGGAGACGCTCATTGGGCGGAGCGATTTCCCGCCATTCGAAGGAATCAGGACGATGGAGAATAAGAAGAAGGTCGCGAAGCCTGAGGGCAAGCTGGCGGTGCTCATCCCGGGCCTGGGCGCGGTTTCCACCACGCTGATGGCGGGTGTGGAGCTGGCGCGGCAGGGCAAGGGCGCCCCCATTGGCTCGCTCACGCAGATGGGCACGGCCCGCCTGGGCAAGCGCACCGACGGCCGCACCGTGAAGCTCAACGAGCTGGTGCCGCTGGCCACGCTGGACGACGTCGTCTTCGGCGCGTGGGACATCATCAGTGAGGACGCCTACCAGGTGGCCGTGCGCTCGGGCGTGCTGACCGACAAGCACCTGGAGCAGGTGAAGCCCTTCCTCCAGGGCATCAAGCCGAAGCCGGGCGTGCATGATCCGGAGTTCGTGCGCCGTATCGCCGCGAACCACATCAAGGCCACCAAGACGCACCGCGAGAGCATTGAAGCGCTGCGTCAGGACATCCGGGACTTCAAGAAGGAGCTCAACGCCAAGCGCGCCGTGATGGTGGTGTGCAGCAGCGTGGAGACCTTCCGCCCGCTGCCGGAGGCCTTCCAGACGCTGGCCAACTTCGAGAAGGCGCTGGACGCCAACAGCACGGACATCAACCCCACGGCGCTCTACACCTACGCGGCCATCAAGGAAGGCGTGCCGTTCGCCAACGGGACGCCGAACGCCGCCGTGGACACGCCCGCGCTGCAGGAGCTGGCGAAGCTGGAGGGCGTGCCCGTCGCGGGCCGTGACCTCAAGAGCGGCCAGACGATGATGAAGACGGTCATCGCGCCGGCGCTCAAGGCGCGCATGCTGGGCCTGGAGGGGTGGTTCTCCACCAACATCCTGGGCAACCGTGACGGCGAGGTGCTGGATGATCCCCAGGCCTTCAAGGCCAAGGAAGTGACCAAGTCGAGCGTGCTCGACACCATCCTGCAGCCGGACCTGTACCCGGAGCTGTACAACAAGTACTCGCACAAGGTGTCGATCCACTACTACCCGCCCCGCGGCGACGCGAAGGAGGGCTGGGACAACATCGACATCACCGGGTGGCTGGGCTACCCGATGCAGATCAAGGTCAACTTCCTCTGCCGCGACTCCATCCTGGCGGCGCCGCTGGTCCTGGACATCGCGCTGTTCATGGACCTGGCCAAGCGGCTGGAGTGGCGGGGCATCCAGGAGTGGATGTCCTTCTACTTCAAGAGCCCCATGGCCCACCCGGGCCTGCCGGTGGAGCACGACCTGTTCATCCAGCTGACCAAGCTGAAGAACACGCTGCGCGTCGTCGCGGGCGAAGAGCCCATCACTCACCTGGGGATGGACTACTACGGGGATGACCTCCCTCTCGCCCGCTAAGAACGACTCCGCGTTCAAGTGGCTCGTCACCGTCATGGCGGCGGGCCACTTCGCGCTGGTGGTCTCCACCGGAAGAGTCCGGTGGGAGCACGTCGCGGCGGACCTGCTGCTGGTGGTGCTGGCCTGGGCCGGCGCCGGCCCGCGGCGGTTCCTCCGCGGCGCGTTCCCGCTGTGGCTCACCGGCATGATCCTGGACAGCCAGCCGCTGTGGCTGTGGCTGCGCGGCACCATCCACACCGGCGACCTGTGGAACCTGGAGAAGCTGCTGTTCCCCGCCCCTGGCGGCACGCACTGGCCCGAGTGGTGGTCGCGTCACCCCAACACGCCGTTGGACCTGCTGTGCGGCTGGGCCTACGCGGCCTACCTCTACGAGGTCTTCCTCGTGGCGCTGTGGTTCTTCTTCAAGAAGGACGCGAGATTCGAACAGCTGTGCTGGGCCTTCTTCGTGGTGAACGCCATTGGCGTGGTCACCTACGTGATCTACCCCGCGGCCCCCCCCTGGTACGTGCTGAAGTACGGGCCGGGACTCGCGGACCTGTCGGCGCCGCCCAGCCCCGCGGGCACCGCGCGCTTCGATGCCTTCTTCGGCATCCACTACTTCGCGAACTTCTACGCCAAGAACCCCAACGTCTTCGGGGCCATGCCGTCGCTGCACGCGGCCTACCCGCTGATGATGGTGCTCGTCCTGTGGCACAAGGGCCTCGCGTGGCGGGTGGGCACCATCCTGTTCGCGCTGCTCGTCGCTTTTTCCGCCGTGTATCTCACGCACCACTACGTCCTCGACGTGCTCGCGGGAGCTGTCGCGGCGGTCGTGGCCTTCGTGGTCGTGAGGGCTGTCTTCGCAAGACGGGCCGTGGAAGCGCCAGGGATGGCGCCCATGACCCTGCCGTCTGGAGGGAACACCCGTGCCTGACAACGTGCTGGCCTTGCTGAGTGGAGACCTGTCCCCCTCGGCGCGCATCTGGACCGCGCTCGCGCCCGCGCTGTTCGCGGTCGCGTACTTCCTCGTGGGCCTGGTGCTCTTCTGTATCCGCTGCGCCATCAAGGGGATTCCCCAGGACGCGGAGACGCTGACGCGCGGCAAGTCGGTGCTGGTGGGCTTCTTCCTGCGCCACTACTTCTTCTGGGTCATCCAGCCGCTGTGGCGGGTGCTCCTGCGCTCGGGCCTTCCGGCCAACGCGTTGTCCATGCTGTCGGGCCTGTTGGGCGTGTCGTCCGGCGTAGCGGTGGCGGCGGGCCGCTTCGCGTTGGGCGGCTGGCTGTTCCTCCTCGCGGGCGTGCTGGACGTGATGGACGGCCGCGTGGCGCGCACCCGCAAGGAGGCGAACCCCGCGGGCGCGGCGCTGGACTCCGTGCTGGACCGGTACGTGGACTCCGCCATCCTGATGGGCCTGGCCTGGTACTACCGGGACACCTGGGTGCTCCTGCCCGCGCTGGGCGCGCTGATGGGCTCCTCGCTGGTGCCGTACGTGCGCGCCAAGGGTGAAGGCCTGGGCGTGAGCGTGCGCGACGGCGCGATGCAGCGGCTGGAGCGGGTGCTGTTCCTGGGCGTGGGCACGGCGCTGTCCCCCATCCTGGAGGCGCTGTTCTGGCCGACGGAGAAGCACCCCATGCATTGGCTGGCGGTGGCGGGCCTGGTCTTCGTGGCCGTCCTGAGCAACGTCACGGCGCTGGCGCGCTTCCGCACGCTGGTGCGGGCCCTGACGCCCAAGAAGCCGGTGAAGCAGCGCTCGGGCGTGGCGCTGTTCGGCTTCAACGCGGCGGCGGGCGCCATCGCCACGGCGGTGGACTTCGTGGCGGTGCTGGGCATGGTGGAGTGGGGCGGCCTCTCCCCGGTGTGGGCCACGGTGGCCGGCTGCGTGCTGGGCGGCGTGGTGAACTACACCCTCAACCGGGTCATCACCTTCCGCAGCCAGGGGGCGGTGGCGCCGCAGCTGGCGCGCTACACGCTGGTGAGCGCGACCAGCGCCCTGCTCAACGCGGGCGGCGTGGCGCTGCTCACGCTGCACCCGCAGCTGGCGTACACGCTGGGCTGGTGGCTGGTGCGCGGCGTCGTGTACTTCGCGTGGAACCTGCCGCTGCAGCGCGACTACGTCTTCAACGACAACTCGGACGAGCTCATGGAGCAGCGGCCCCATGCGGCGTGACACGCGCGCCCGCGGCTTGAGGGCCCTCCTGGTGGGGGCCCTGCTTTCGCTTCCAGGGGTGGCGGCTGCGGGTGGCGTGCTGGGGTTGTCCTACGACTCCAGCGACCGGTACGGAGAGAGCTTCTCCTTCGTGGCGGACACGGAAGACGGCACCTACGTGACGGTGAACCTGACGGTGACGAACATCGGCCCGGGGTCGCGCACGGGCATCTGCCGCGCCACGGTCTTGCGGCCGGGCAAGGCGGTCTGGTCTCCGCAGACGCGCGTGGGCGCGAAGGAGTGGAGCTACGCCGCGACCACGGACACGTTGAAGCTGGGCACGTGCCTCGCCCGGGCTTCGGACACGGGCCTGACGGTGGACGCGCCCCTGGACAACGGCCGGGTAACGCTGGAGTACTCGCGCAAGCCCGAGCCGTGGTCGCCGGACGGCTCCGTGGTGGAGACCGGGAAGGACCGCTACCGCCACGAGGTGCTGCTGGCCGGCAGCCCCGTGAAGGTGACGCTCCAGGTGCCCAAGACGGAGGCGGTGACGCTGTCGGGCGGCGGGTACGCGGACCACTCGCGCAGCACGGTGGCGCCGGCGAAGTTGGCGAAGCGCTGGGTGCGCTTCCGCGCGCTGAAGGGTCCGCCGTACGCCGTGGTGCTGGGGCGCGAGGGGCATGAGGGCGACTACGCGCCCGTGTACCTCTGGGAGGACAAGGGGGAGGCGAAGCTCCTGGAGTCCTTCACGCTGACGCAGACCGGCGAGAAGGCGAAGAGCACGTGGCGGGCGGAGCTCACCGACCGCGACGGCAAGCCAGCGATGACGCTCAAGGGCACGTCGCTGCTCCAGCGCAGCGCGCCGGTGGAGTCCCTGGGCGTGCTGAGCGGGCTGGTGCGGCCGGTGGTGGGCTCGCCGGTGACGTACCTGCTGCGGGGCGTGCTGGAGCGTCCGGGCAAGGCGCCGGTGAACGGGTTGATGGAAGTGACGTTGGAAGGCGAGTAGCGGAGCAGGGGTTTTCAGCGTGAGCGAGTCGTTGCTGCGGTCGGTGCATCACGTCCCCGGGGTCCGGGGGTTCGTGCGCAAGCAGGTGTTGCGGGTGGTGGCGCGCGGGGTGGAGTGGACCACCAAGCTGCCCGGCAAGCGCGCCCTCAACGTGTCCCAGGTGAACCCGTGGCTGCACGTGGGCGGCAGCGTGTCCCGCGCGCGCTACGGCGAGCTGAAGGACCGGGGCATCACCTGCGTCATCGACCTGCGCGCGGAGCGCTGTGACGACCGCGAGGCGCTGGCGGCGCTGGGCATCGAGCTGCTCAGCCTGCCGGTGACGGACCGCTACCCGCCGTCCGTGGAGCAGCTGTCGCAAGGAGTTCGCTGGGCGCTGCCCCGGCTGGACGCGGGCGGCGTGCTGTATGCGCACTGCGAGCACGGCGTGGGGCGAGGGCCGCTGATGGGCCTGGCGGTGATGGTCGCGCGCGGCTGGGACGCGCCGGAGGCGTACCGGGCGGTGCGCCACGCGCGCTGGCAGGCGACGCTCAACGACCGGCAGCTGCGCGGACTGGCGGACTTCGTGGCCGCGTGGACGGGCGTGCCGGAGCAGGCCGCTTAGGATCCGTGCCGGATGCGGACGTGGGGTCGGGCGCCCGGGCTCAAGGCTGGGGGCGCCACCACAGCCCCTTCAGTCCCGCCTGATCACACGCCTGCCGTGCCTCCTCGGTGTAGCAGTAGTAGGCCAGCTCGGGGACGAAGAACACGGGCGGGAAGCCTCCGGGTGGCGGGCGGAGCACGAGTGGCTCGGCGTCATCCTCGCCCAGAAGCTCTTCGCCACACTGGTGGAAGGGCACACCCTTCACGAGGGTGCGCTCCCGGTCGAGGCAGTCGGTCCGCTCCAGCAACTGGAGGATGACGAAGTCCTCGTTCTTCAGCTCAGGGTCCGTCACCGAATGCCAGGTCCGCCTCCGGGGGTACCCTTTGCTCACGAGGTGCTTGATGCGTTCTGAGTAGATGACCGTGGGGATGAGGTGGTGGCGGAACGGGCCCACCGCTTCGAGCACGCGCACCATGCGCCGGGAGAGCAGCAACCACCCCATGGGCGCGGTGAACAGGTGGTCGAGCCCGGCGATCCTCTCCAGATTGCCGACGAACTCCATGACCTCGGGCGCGCCCTGTTGGCGCTGGTAGTCAATGGCGGGGTCGCGAAACGTCGCGCACTCGAAGCCATCGAACTCGATGAGATGGGCGTCATAGATCTCCTCATCCTCCTTGAGGTGGGAGACATCCGTCGCCAATGCATACATCATGTGGTGTGTGACTCCCCGTGGGAGGGCAGTTCCAGCAAGGCCAGCTTCTTCCCCGTGAGCACCCTACCGTCGCGCTGCTCCTGGATCACCTTGATGACCGGCTCCTTCAGGCTTCCGGATTGGATGGCCTGACGCAGCTCGTTCTCGACCTTGATGATGGCCTCCTCGATGAGCCTGGGCGTCCAACTGGAGGGGGGGCCACCCTTCCTGGACAGATTGTCCCAGGCGGCCTCAAGCCGGGCACGCACGAACTTGCTGTAGCGCGGGTGGCCGCCCGAGTGGATGAGCTGGCCCTCCACGTTGATCCCCGAATGCATGTCGAGGATGTTCGACCCCCGGTCAATCGTGTAGCCCTTGATCCGCGCCAGGGCCATGCGGATCAGTGGGTGGCTCTGGGCGATCTCGTCGGGGATGAGGTGGTGCATGGGATGGCCCGCAGAGAGCCGGACCTCCGCCGCCGCCCGCGCCGCCGGGCCCTGGGTCTTCTCTACCCAGTCCAGGTAGTTCTTCCGATAGCGGGTGAAGACACTCAGGCGGGACGTGCCCTTGCCGGCCTTGAGCACCACCAATCCCTCTTCGGTCACCGTGAGCGCCCCATACTCGTCGCCCAGGGCCTTCCCGTCCGGACGGCGCAGCCGGAAGGGCTGGGAGTCCGAGCTCAACTTCTCCAGGCGATAGCCGGCGGCCTGGAGCTCCCGCTTGAACGCGTTGAACTCCGGCGTTCCCTCGTTCGGGATGCGGCGTCCGACGAAGTCCTTGAGCTTGTCCCAGTTGGGGAGCTTCTCCAGCAGCTTCTCCAACTCGGCGTCGCTGAGCGTGCGCTCGGTCAGGGTGGGCTCGGAGTCCGGCCTGGACGTCCCGCCCTCCTCAACGGCCTTTGACAGCAACGGTGTGCCGGAGCCCCAGGGATTGAAGGGCAGCGGGACAGACGGAGCAGCGGTGATGGAGCCCGGCTGATACACGGGGACGCCCGCGTAGGCACCGCCGGGGCCCGCCGCCGCCATCATGTAGATGCGGGGCGGGGTGATTTTCACGGACGTCATCAGCTTGAGCCCACGTCCCGCGTTGGTCTTCACGCCCATCAGGGCCAGCGCGGCCATCGCGATGCTCACGAGCATCCGGAGGAAGGACTTGCTGGCCTCCTTCAGCTTCTCTGGTGAGCCATTGGCCTCCCAGGCCTGGGTGAGCCACAGCTGCGCGTGCTTCAGGGCCTCCCCTCCAGCCTCGATGAGGCCATGGG
>NZ_RAVY01000283.1:0-9462 GCF_003611625.1 Corallococcus sp. CA054B | reverse complement strand
GTATCAAGCATGGCAGGCCCTCAGCAGCAGGCGCCGGACGCTGGCGGCCACGCGGTCGCGGAAGGCTCGAACGCGCGACTCCGATGCACCCGACGGCGGCGGTTCATGGGGTTCACCCACGGCGAAGGTTAATTGAACTGGCAGCGGCAGGGGGCCCAATCCCATCACCAACGGCATGCGGTATTTGTCCTCCGCGGCCAGGCGCACACACCACCGGTCCTCGTCCGGAGGCCAGAAGAAGGTGTCATCCACCCCGAAGCCGGCGAAGGGCACCACCGGTACCCCCGCCTGCATGGCCAGCCGGACGAAGCCCAGCGCGTGCTCCCACCGCAGCCGGTAGCGGCCCTGACTGCGTTTGAAGGTCTCCCGCGCGCCGCCCGGATAACAGACGACCAGCTGCCCCTCCTGGAGCGACCGGAGCGCGTTCTCCCGCGTCCCCTCCACCCCGCCCAGCCAGGGCAACACCGTGCGTACGAGGGGAATCTTGAAGAACCCACGCTCCGCGAGCCCCAGCGGATAGCGCCCCGTGGCCCGGTGCAGGAGGTGGAAGAAGGCGGGGGTCTCGTATCCCCAGACACCGTGATTGCCCACGAGCAGCAACGGCCCATGTCTGGGCAAATGTTCAGCTCCCACCAGGCGGGCGCGGTGGTAGCGCGCGGACAGGGCGGCGCCGCCCTCCGCGAAACGGAAGACGGCCTGCCGGACGCTGGTGAGTGGGTTTTCCACGGTGGAGCCAAGATGCAACCGCCCTCACGTGCCGGCACCCCGGCACCAGGCGGCCGGGCAGGGGCTCCATCGCCGCCGTCGCCCGTAAAGGGCATGCACGCCAGCAGGCTGCCTTTCGCGCGGGGGGAATGGGTGCGGTTGTCTGCTCCCGGAGCCGTGCTGATGCTTGGGGGCATGGCCGGCCCGTTCGACATCCTCCTTCACCAACACCGCGAGTTGGAGGCGCTGCTGGAGCGGCTGGCTTCAGAGTCGGATACAGAAGAAATGACTCACGGTCAGGAGGCGCTGGCCCGCCTCCTGCGCCTGCACTCCCGGCTGGAGGAGCGCTGCGTCCAGCCGCTGCTGACACGCGTGGAGGGCCGCGCCCGCGCCCGGGAGGAGGCGGAAGACCACCTCACCCTGCGTGAGCTGATGGAGGAATTGCAGGAGCTGACGCCTCGCGGCGTCGAGTGGCAGGCGCGCCTCTTCACGCTGGAGGATCAGGTCGTGGCGCATGTGCAGGCCACGGAACAAGGGGTGCTCCCCCGCCTGTCCGCGTCTCTAGACGCTGATGAATTGGAAGAACTGGGACACGACCTCGCACTGACGTACGAGGAACTGCTGGATCGTTCGCAGCACCCCCCCGCCCCTGGTCGTGGAGCGTTGTTGGAACCCCTGCATTGGGATGCGTGAGAAGCGCCTGAAAGCGTCGCCGGGCCCCATTTCCCGGGCCTTTCTCACCTGCTGATACGCAGTGGCGTCACAACTTTTTATCGCTTCCTTCGACAATTGCCTTTCTGGAAGGTATTGGTAGTCCGGCGTGCCGGTTCACGCCAAGGCAATGCTCCCCCCTTAAACCGAGGATTGGTCGAAATGTCAGTTGACAAGGCGTTCCGCGAGATGATTCGCAACGAGATTGAAGTCCAGCTCAAGCCCCTGCGCGACGTGGTGTCTCGTCTGGAGTCGGGCACGGCGGACCTGGATGCGCTGCGCAGCGTGGCCGAGCGGCTGGCGCCCCTGGCTCAGGTGGTGGGCCCCCTCTTCGGCGCGAACGCGCCCGCGGCTGGCAAGGCCGGTCGCCGTCCCGTGGGTCGTCCCGCAGGCCGCGCGGCGGTGAGCGCGCCTGTGGCGGCGGCGGGTGGCAAGCGCCGGGGCCGCAAGCCGGCGGCGGCGGAAGGCGGCGCCCGTGAGTGCGCCATCAAGGGCTGCGGCAAGCCCAGCCGCACCAAGGGCTACTGCGCGGCGCACTACCAGAAGCTGCGCATGCTGGAGAAGACCAACCGCCGTCCTTCCGAGTGGTCGGACTACGCCAACCCCAACAGCGTGGAGGACATCAAGCTGCCCCGTGGCCGCGCTGCCTCCAAGGCGCTCGCGGAAGCCGCTCAGAAGAACGCTTAAGCTCTTCCGCAGTCGCAGTATCAGTCGCCCCGGCCCGGGCAGAGGTGGACCGCGTTCTTCCGTCTGGAAGTACGTGGCTGGATTGACCGCGCGGAGGATGTGCTTGCGCCGCGAGGGGGTTGGTGTGCATGAGTGCCCGGGCCATGAACAAACGCGACCTGGAGCCTGGAATCGTCACGGACCTCGCGGGCCGGACGACCTATGGCGATTACCTGCAGCTGGACCGCCTTCTGTCCGCGCAGGTGCCCCGTTCCCAGCCTCCCCATCACGACGAGTTGTTGTTCATCGTCCAGCACCAGACGAGCGAGCTGTGGATGAAGCTGCTCATCCACGAGCTGTCCGCCTGCATCCGTTACATCCAGGCGGACCGGCTGGAGCCGTCGTTCAAGATCTTCGCGCGCGTCGCGCACATCCAGCGGATGCTCTTCGAGCAGTGGAGCGTGCTGGAGACGCTCACGCCCAACGAGTACCTGGAGTTCCGCGACACGCTGGGGCACGCGTCAGGCTTCCAGAGCTTCCAGTACCGGGCGCTGGAGTTCCTTCTGGGCAACAAGGACGACGCGGCGCTGGGGCCCTTCAAGCACGTGCAGGGCGTGCACGCGGAGCTGGACCGCCTGCTGGAGTCGCCCGGCATCTACGACGAATTCCTGCGCCACCTGGCGCGCATGGGCCACGACATTCCCAGAAGCCACGTGGAGCGCGACTGGCGTCAGCCGTATGAGAGGAGCCCCCAGGTGATGGAGGTGTTCCGGCGCATCTACGAGGACACCGAAAAGCACTGGGACGCGTATGAGATGTGCGAGAAGCTGGTGGACACGGAGGAGCGGTTCCAGCTCTGGCGCTACCGGCACATGATGACGGTGATGCGCATCATCGGCTTCAAGCAGGGCACGGGCGGCTCGTCGGGCGTGGGCTTCCTGCGCAAGGCGCTGGACCTGCGCTTCTTCCCGGAGCTGTGGGACGTGCGCACGGCGCTGACGCCGCCCGCGAAGCCCCGGGGCGTCTGAGCTCCGCATTGGCCCCGCTCGTGCCCCCGCATGCTCCGCGGACCGGCAGGGGCGGGGTGCCAGCCGGGGCACGGGCTCCCTAGCTTGGGAGAGGTCAAATCCTCTCAACGCGCGAAGGAGCCACCATGGGTGAGCACGAAAGCCCCCGGAAGGAACCGCAGCTTCCGGAAGACGAGCAGAAGAACAAGCGTCAGGCGGGAGACCGCCCTGTCCCCACGCCCGGCCATATTGGCAACATGCCAGATAATGGCGAAGGCCCGGGTGGCATTGGCATCAAGCTGCCCGAGGGCGGCGGCGACTGAGTGAAACATCCGGAAATGTTTCAGGCCCGGGGGCCCTTCCGGGGCTCCCGGCCGCCGGGGTACACGTGTCAGACGGGCATGAGAGTGTCCGGGCATGTCCCTACCTGCTAGGTTCTTCGTCCCAGAGATGACCCGAAAGCCCGCCACCTACGCCGACCTGGAAGCGCTCCCCTCGAACCAGGTGGGGGAGATTGTCAACGGGGAGCTGCACGCGAGCCCCCGGCCCGCGACGGAGCATTCATCCGCGGCAATGCAGCTCGCCACCGAGCTGAACAACCCCTTCGGCAGGGGCCGTGGGGGGCCTGGAGGGTGGCTTTTCCTGTTCGAGCCAGAGCTGCACCTGGGCAAGGACGTCCTGGTTCCCGACATCGCGGGTTGGCGCCGGGAGCGGGTCTCCAAGATGCCCAAAGTCGTGGGCGTCAAAATGGCACCGGATTGGCTATGCGAGGTGCTGTCCCCGTCCACGTCCCGGTTGGACCGCTTCCGGAAGCTGCCCATCTACGCCCGCGAAGGGGTCAAACACGTCTGGTTGGTGGACCCGCTCCAGTACACGCTGGAGGTCTTCCGGCTGGAAGGCTCGCACTACCTCCTCGTGGGGACCCATCAGGACGCGGAGACCGTCCACGCGGAACCATTCGAGGCGCTTCCCCTGGAACTGAAAGTCCTGTGGGAGGACGTCGAGTAGGCTTCTCCGCACCATGTCCGCGCCCGCCGGAATGACGCTGCTCTTCGAACAGGCCCACATCCTCTGCTACCGCACGTTCGACATCGCGGAGGAGATCGACCTGGAGCGCGCGCGCAAGGCGCTCACGGAGGACTCGCGCCGGTTGAAGCTGTCGCGCGAGAACAGCCAGTACATCCAGCTGCCCAACCCGCCCGTGGTCTATGAGCTGGGCCGCAGGCCGCTCGCGCTGCGCGGCGGTCCCATCACCGTGGACGCCACCGCGCGCCTGTTCGACCACGGCGCCGCGTCCATCATCCTGCGCGTCCCCGTCACCCCTGGCACCACCTGGGAGACGCTCACCCAGGTCGCGGACGAGCTCTATGACAGCCAGGCCCTGGAAGACCTGGCGCGGGAGCTGGTGGAGGGGGTGCGCCGCACCATCGCCTCCGCGGTGCAGGGCCCGCACCTCTGGGACCAGAGCGAGAGCTACACCGTCATCTTCGCCGAGCGCATCCAGGGCAACCCTTCCGCGGAGGAGCTGTTCCAGAGCGCGGACATCGCGCGGCTCCTCCTGGGAGAGAGCACCGACGCGCCGCTCGCGCCGCGTGAGCGCGAGGCCGTCACCCAGGTGCGCTTCAGCTACACCGCCCATGACCTGGTCGTCGTGGACTGGAACAGCGCGTTCGTCTACGAGCCGTCCGGCTCGCGCGACATCCCGGACCTGCTGGAGATCGCCAACGCGCAGCTGCTGGAGTTCCGCTACTACGACGAGCGGTTGGACAAGCACATCGCGCGCATCCACGACGAGGTGCAGGCGCGCAAGCCCGGCTGGCTCACGCTGTTCCGCAGCCCGTACCGCAGCCTCGCCCGAGAGACGCTGGGCACGCTCGTGGACCTCAACGAGTTCGTGGAGCGGGTGGAGAACAGCCTGAAAATCATTGGCGACTTCTACCTGGCCAAGGTCTACGAGGGCGCCGTGCGCCGCCTGCGCATCCCCGCGTGGCAGGCCTCCGTCACGCGCAAGCAGCAGCTGCTCGCGCAGACCTATGGCCTGCTCAAGGGCGAGGTGGACATCGACCGCTCGCACCTCCTGGAGGTGATGATCGTCGCGTTGATCATCCTGGAGATCGTCATGGCCTTCAGCCGCGTGTTCGAGCACTGACGGCCACGGTTGCGCTACACTTGTCGGACAGGCGTGTGACGGAGGCTTCCTTTGTGAGTGCATCAAACCCCCTCTTCGGTGATTTGTTGCTCAAGCTGGGCGTCGTCACGCCGGGTCAGGTGCAGGAGGCGCTCGCGCTGCAGGCCCTCACCGGCCAGCGCGTGGGAGAGGCGCTCATCTCCCTGGGCTATGTGTCGCGCGAGCAGATTCAGGACGCATTGGGAGAGGCCCTGGGCTTGAACCACGAGAAGGGGCCCGCGCAGCCGCCCCTGGGCGAGCTGCTGGTGGGGCTCAAGTACGTGACGCTCGCGCAGCTGGACGAAGCCCTGGCGCGGCAGCGGCGCGACGGGCGGCGGCTGGGAGAGATCCTCGTCGAGCTGGGGCACTGCACGTACAAGCAGATCTACGAAGCGCTGGGCGTGCAGAACCGCATCGTCGGCCGGCAGGACCTGCCACGTCCCGCGACGGAGGGGCGCCGCCGCGTGGTGGTGGTGGACGACAGCCCCCTGGCGTGCGCGTTCGTGCAGGAGGGGCTGGTGGCCCTGGGCTACGAGGTCCTCTGCTTCCAGGACCCGTATGAGGCCCTGGAGGGCATGGGGCGGCTTCAGCCAGCCATCGTGCTGAGCGACCTGGAGATGCCGGGGCTGGACGGCGTGGAGCTGTGCCGGCGGCTGAAGGAGGGCCCTCGCAGCGCCATCCCCGTCATCATGCTCACCGCCAACGACCGGGAAGCAGAGCGCGTGCGCGGCCTGCGCGCGGGCGCGGACGACTACGTGAACAAGTCCGCGTCCATGGATGAGCTGGCGGCGCGCATCGAGAGCGTGGTGCGCCGCACGGACGAGACGGAGCGCATGCGCAAGCTGTTCGCGCGCTACACGTCCGACGCGGTGGTGGAGGAGATCCTCAAGAGCGCGGACGCGGCGGTGCTCGCCGGTGAGAAGCGCGAGGTGACGGTGCTGTTCGCGGACATCCGCAACTTCACCGGCCTGGCGGAGAGCCTGCCTCCCGAACAGGTGGTGGCGGTGCTCAACCAGGTGCTGGGCCGGCTGTCGGACGCGGTGCTCACCTGCGGCGGCACGCTGGACAAGTTCCTGGGGGATGGGCTGATGGCTGTCTTCGGCGCGCCGGTGGGCCGCCCGGACGACGCGCTCCGGGGCCTGCAGTGCGCGAAGATGATGATGGAGGCCGTGGCGGAGCTGCGCGCCGTGGCGGAGGCCGAGTGGGTGGCCCACGGCCGCGAGGGCCGGCCCCTGGTGCTGGAGCTGGGCGTGGGACTGAACTCGGGCGTGGTGGTGTCCGGCAACATCGGCGGCGCGATGCGGGCCGAGTACACCTGCATCGGCGACGCGGTGAACGTGGCCGCGCGGCTGTGCGCGCTGGCCGGGCCGGGGGAAATCCTGGTGGGCGAGCGCACGCGCGAGCTGGTGGACGCGAACGAGACCGCCTTCGAGGACCTGCCGCCGGTGCGCTTGAAGGGCAAGCAGCAGCCGGTGCCGCTTTACCGCGCCCTCTGACGCGCCAGGCGGTAGGGTGGATGGGCCATGGCCGCCAACTCCGCCTCGTCCGCCGCCCCCGAGAAGTCCCGCCGCTCCCCGCTGCCCTGGGTGGCAGTGGTGTTCGCGGTGGCGCTCGTCGTGGCCCTGGTGCTCACCGCCTTCCGGCGCCGTGACCCCGAGCAGGCCCAGCGCATCCACGCCGACTTCACCCTCATCCTGGACGCGCTGGAGCGCTACCGCGCGGACCACGAGGGGAAGCTGCCGGAGGAGGGGAACCTGGACGAAATGCTGGTGCCCCGCTACCTCCACGCCGTGCCCCTGGACCCCTGGGGCCGGCCGTACCATTACGCGAGCAGCGACCAGGGCGTGTTCCTGTCCAGCTTCGGCCGTGAGAACCAGCGCGGCGGCACGGGCGACAACCAGGACCACACCAACCACGACGGGCACCAGCAGCTCTTGCGCTAGGGAGGGCCGCGCCGCCGGGCCGCCCCACCCCGCCGGGCAGGCAGGCCGGCAGGCGCGGGCCGCACGTCACCGGACGGCCGGCGTGCGCATCCTTGGTGACGGGGGAGGCTCCAGCGGGCATCGCCTCCCCGGGGGGCCCCGCCATGGCCATCATCTGCGCAACCAACCTGTCCGCCGACGCCGCGCACGCGGCCACCGTCGCGGCGACGCTCGCCGGCCGCCTGGGAGAGCCCCTGCTGCTCCTGGGGGTGGATGACGAAGTGCCGGACGCGGAGGCCCCGGACGCCCTGTCCGCGGCGGAGGGAGGCCTGGCCGCGGAGGCCGCGCGCCTGAGGGCGTTCGCGGGCAGCGTGGAGCCGCGCATGCAGCGGGGCGCCTCCGTGGAGACGCTGCTGGGGGACGAGGAGTGCCGCAGCGCCCGGCTGGTGGTGGTGTCCGCCGAGGGCTGGCGCACGTCCCCCTGGCGCAAGACGTCCCTGGCGGAGCGCCTGGCCCGCCACGGCTGCGCCCCGGTGCTGGCGGTGCGCCGGGACACGGCGCTCCTGGACTGGGCCCGCGGCCGGCGCCGGCTGCTGGTGATGGTGGGGGTGGACCCCCGCTCCTCCACCTCCGACGCGGCCATCACCTTCTTGCGGGAGCTGCGGCGCGTGGGCGGATGCGACGTGCTGGCCGCGTACGTGTGCTCGCCCCTGGAGGAGCGCGAGCGGCTGGGCATCCACACCCCCGTGCACGTGGAGCGGCTGGACGCGCGTGAGCGCTCCATGGAGGGCCTGGAGCCGCTGGTGGAGCGAGTGCTCCATCGCGAGGTGCGCGAGCGCCTGGGCGATTTGGAGGGCGAGGGCAGCGTGGAGGTGGTGCTGGAGCCCGGCTATGGCCGCCCGGCGGACCACCTGCTGCACGTGGCCCATGCGCGCAGCGCGGAGCTGACGGTGGTGGGCATGCACCTGCGCGGCGGCGTGCAGCGGCTGTGGCACGGCTCCGTGTCGGAAGGCGTGCTGCGCCACGCGGAGCGCTCCGTGGCGTGCATCCCGCCCGGAGCGCGCGAGCCTCGCCGGCTTCCTCCGCCCCGGAGCGCGCTGGTGCCGGTGGACTTCACCGTCGCCTCCGGGCAGGCCATCGCGCAGGCGTGCTCGCTGGTGGGGCCGGGGGGCCGCGTGCACCTCTTGCATGTGCACCGGCTCCGGGGCCGTGAGCGGGGCCCCCGGGACTTCCACGGCGTGCTCCCGGAGCCCAACGGTGAGCGGGACCGGGTGCTGAGCCGGCTCTGGGCGCAGGTGCCCGGGGACACGGTCGCGCAGGCGGTGCACTGGAGCGTGGAGGGGGTCAGCGGGGACGACGTCGCCATCGCCATCTGCCAGGCCACGGAGCGCGAGGGCGTGGACCTGGTGTGCGTGGGCACGTCCGCCCGTCGCGAGGTGGTCCCGGACGTGCTGGAGGAGGCGGTGGCGCGCGAGCTGGTGCTGCGCTGCCGGAAGCCCGTGATGGTGGTGCCTTCGGTTTGACCCGGGAACGGGCGTCCAGTGCAGGGCTCCTCGCGGAACGGGTCCCTGTTTTTTCCCGCGCGTAAGGGATTGAACAGGCGACCCTGGAGGGCGTTAGACTTTGGGAGGACCCGCTTTCCCAGAAGGGTAGGGCATCCCGTGGCTCTTCGCGGTTATCGAGAAGAGGACCTCGTCTCCAACCGTGCATCGCTGCTCATCCACGGAGGCACCGAGGATGAGCGCAGGGCCTGGGCGGAGGAAGCCGCGCGCAACTTCGGCGTCCCGCTCACGGAGGTGCGCCAGGCCTCGGAGCTGGCCGGTGCGCTCCGTCAGCCCAACGGCGTGGTGTTCATCGCGGACGCGGGGAAGCTGCCGCTGGACGTCCAGGGCCTCATCCTGCGCTGCCTGCAGATGCAGGAGGAGCGGCCCAAGGTGGTGGTGGGCGTGTCCGGCACGGCGATGGCGGCCCTCACCCGGGGCACGCTGCGCGAGGACCTGCACTACCGGCTCCACCAGGCGCAGGTGGACCTGCAGACGGACGGCCTGCGGGATGCGCTCAAGCGCCGCTGGGCGCAGCAGGCGGAAGCCCTGGCCGTGCGCGCCGCGGCGCTGAAGGCCGCCGAGGAGAAGGAGCGCGCCGCCGCCGCGGCACGCCGCCCCGGCTCCGTCACCCGCATCCTGCCCAAGCGCAAGGCCGCGGCTCCCGTGCGCAAGGGCACGCCCCGCAACGCGGTCCGCTGAAACCCGGGGCTTCTTGGGAGGGGGCGGGGGCGGTCCGGGTG
>NZ_RAVY01000282.1:0-9487 GCF_003611625.1 Corallococcus sp. CA054B | reverse complement strand
CCCCCGCCCCTACCCCCGGCGGCGGGACGACGCAGCCGGGCACGGGCACCCCGCCGGACACCGGGCTCACCGGCGGCGAAGTGGTGGGCATTGGCGGCGCGGCCCTCTTCGTCGTCCTGGCGCTCGTCGCGGCGCGCAAGCTCTTCGGCAAGAAGCGCGTGCCGGAAGCCCCCAAGAAGCCGGAGGCGGAGGCGCCCCAGCTGCCCGCGGAGCGCCCCGAGCTGCGCGTGGAGCTGCCGCCCAACGAGGCGGAGCTCGCCCGGCGCCGGGACCTGGATGACGCCCACGCGCGCATGGACGAGCTGCGCCGTGAGCGCGAGACGGCCTCGTTCGCCGCCCACGCCGCGAAGGACCCGGCGGAGAAGGCCCGGCTGGAGGCGCAGGTCCGCGCCCTCAAGGAGCGCGAGGAGGAGGCCAAGCGCGTCGAGTACCGCGCCAAGAAGGCGCTCGACGACGAGACGCGCGAGCGCCGCAAGCGGGAGCAGGTGGAAGCGGTGCGCCTGCGCGACGAGGCCATCGCCCAGGAGGCCGCCCAGGCGGAGGCCGCCCGTCAGGCCGAGGCCGCCGCGGCGCGCGCCAAGGTGGAGGCGGAGGGCGGCCGCACGCTGGCGCAGGGGCTGGACCGCACGAAGAACCAGGGCTTCATGGCGCGGCTCAACGGCCTGTTTGGCGGCCAGCGCACCATGGACGAGTCCGTCCTGTCGGAGCTGGAGGAAATCCTCTTCACCGCCGACATCGGCGTGCGCACCGCGGACCACCTGGTGGAGGTGGCGCGCGACAAGCTCAAGCGCGCGGAGCTGAAGGACCCGGAGCGCATCAAGGGCGCCATCCGCGACGAGGTGGCGCGCATGGTGGACCTGCCCGTGCCGCGTTCGCTGGAGGGCGGTGGCCCGCCGCACGTGGTGATGGTGGTGGGCGTCAACGGCGCCGGGAAGACGACGACCATCGGCAAGCTGGCCGCGCAGCTCACCGGCCAGGGCAAGAAGGTGGTGCTCGCCGCGGGTGACACCTTCCGCGCCGCCGCCACGGAGCAGCTGGACGTGTGGGCCAGCCGCGCCGGCGCCCAGCTGGTGACGGGCCCGGAGAACGGCGACCCGAGCGCCGTCATCTTCGAGGCAGTGAAGAAGGCGAAGGACGAAGGCGCGGACGTCATCATCGCGGACACCGCGGGCCGGCTGCACACCAAGGCCCCGCTCATGGAGGAGCTCAAGAAGGTCAAGCGCGTGATGGACAAGGCGCTGCCCGGCGCGCCCCATGAGGTGCTGCTCGTGCTGGACTCCACCAACGGGCAGAACGCCATCCAGCAGGCCAAGCAGTTCCACGAGGCCGTGGGCGTCAGCGCCATCGCGCTCACCAAGCTGGACGGCACCGCCAAGGGCGGCGTCATCATCGGCATCTGCGACGAGCTGAAGCTGCCCGTGGTCTGGGTGGGCGTGGGCGAGAAGATCGCCGACCTTCGCCGCTTCGAGCCGCGCGAGTTCGTGCAGGCGCTGTTCGACTGAAACGCCCTACTGCCCCATCAGCTGGGGCAGGAGCTGCTCCAGCAGCTGCTGCGTCTGGGCGTCCAGCTTCACGCCGCCCATGCCCATGTTGCCGCCCATGGCCTCCATCAGCCCCTGGAGGTCCGCGGCGCCCAGGTCCTCGTCGCCATGGGCCTCCTCCCACCAGTGGGTGCGCAGCTGCGTCAGCGCCTTCGCGTTCGCGGGGCTCGCCTTCGCCAGCTCCTGCGTGAAGCACGCCTTGCACGCCCACTTGAAGCGGTACGTGTCCACGTACGCGCGCAGGGCCTTGAAGAAGGCGCTGTCCCCCACCAGCTTGCGCGACGCGTGGTGCAGCAGCGGTGCCTTGCCGTACACGAGCGCGCCGTACTCCAGCTCGCCGCCGTCGAAGTCGCCCGTGGGCCGGTCCGCGCGGCCGTCGCTGCCGCCCGCCATGCGGAAGAACTGGTAGGGCATCACCAGGGCTTCGTTGCGCAGGGACTCGGCGGCCTCCGGGCCGTGGGCCCATTCCATGTAGAGGAGCGCCGCGTACTGCGCCAGGGACTCGTCCACCACCGGGTCGCGGATGGGGTCCGAGCCCACGAGCCCCGCGAAGTACTGGTGCGCCACCTCGTGCGCCACGGTGAACTCCAGCGTGCGCTCCAGGGACGCGCCCACCTGCGAGCTCACCTGCGCCAGCATCCCCGCGCCGCCCTGCGCGGCCAGCAGCTCCTGGAAGGCCTCCATGCCGGGCATGCCCACCAGCATGGACAGCGGGTCCTGCTTCGCGCGGTAGAGGGACGTGCCCACCGTCACCAGCCCCGGGAACTCCATGCCGCCCGCGCCGCCGCTCAAGGGCGCCTGCACCACGCGGAAGTGGGTGTAGGGCAGCGGGCCCAGCCGCTTCTCGAACTCCGTCAGGGCCTGCGACGCGTACTTGAGCACGCGCTTGCCCACCGCCGCGTCCCGCGCCGCGAAGTGGCTCTCCACCGTGACGCCGTTCACCGTGGCGGTGGCGGACTGGTAGCCGCGCGTCACCAGCACCGGGAAGTCGCGCACCGCCGCCGCCGCGAAGCTGTAGCGCACCCGGCCGTCGCGCTCGGGCACCGCGCCCATGGGCGTCCCGGTGGCGTGCGCCGCCCAGCCCGACGGCACCGTGAGCGTGGCCAGCACGTGCGCGGGCTCGTACAGCGCCAGGTCTCCCGTGCCCTGCGGGCCGGCCCACGGCTGGCCCTGGTCATCCACCGGCGGCACCTGAGGCACCACGCCCACCAGGCTCACCACGTCCGCCGTGGCGGAGAAGGCGCCGTGGTCATCCGAGCCACCCTTCGCGCCGCCGCCCAGGAGCCCGCCCGAGCCCAGGAGCGACTCCGCGCCCGGCGCCGCCTTCGGCACCGTGCCCTTCAGCGCGACCTCCAGCGACACCGTGCCGCCCGGGGGAACCGGCGGCTCGACAGCGATGCGCTGCAACGTGGGCTCCGGTCCCAGCTCCAGCGCCACGGCCTTCCCGTTGAGCTTCGCGCCGGAGAGCGTCACCTGCCGGGAGCGGGTGTTGGGCGTCAGCCGCAGGAACAGCTCCGTCACCGGTCTGGGGCCCCTGGCCACCAGCTCCACCTGCACCTTGCCCCAGACGCGCCGCTCCTTCGGCTCCACCTCCAGTTGCACGCGGTAGAGCGGCACGGACTCCAGCGGCCCCAGCGCCTTCGCGGCCCGATCCCGCTCCTCCGGCTTCAGGTGCTGGAGGCACAGCTGCACCTCCGGCGCCACGCTGCCCGCGCCCGGGATGGCGGGAGCGGCGGGAGCGGGAGGTGTCGCCGCGGCCACGGGGCCCGCGACCAACGCGCACAGCAGCCACCATCCGGGGAGGGTCCGCATGGGGGCATGCTAATTGACCCCGTCCAGGGCCGCTCGCTACAAGCCTCCGGGTGCGCCACTCGCGAACGTTGACCCTCTCCGCCGCCGCGCTGAGCCTCCTGGCCTGCGCGAAGCAGGTTCCCCCGTCCACCGCCGCCGCGCCGCCCGAACCGCGCTCGGTCCAGCTGCTGACCGCCACGCCGGAGCGTGAGACGGCGCGCCTGGAGCAGCGGCGCGAGGACGTGGAGGTGGACACCCGCGAGGGCGAGCGCACGCCGCGCGTCGTCGCCACCAGCGAAACGCCGCAGCTGCTGCTGGACGGCGCCAAGGCGAGCCTCTGCGGGGACGCGGCCTGCACGCAGGGCTTCGCCGTGGACAACTTCCTGCTGCTGGAGGTGCTGGACACGAAGGGGAAGGTGTCGCGCCGCGCCGCCGTGGGCTTCGCGGACAGCGTCTTCATCGGCAACGAGCAGGTGGACAACGTGGGCCGGCGCGCCTTCAGCTTCGAGCCCAACGAGGTGGACCTCAGCGCCCTGCTGCCGGAGTCCGAGCCCTTCCGCCTCCGCGTCACCGCGCTTGACTACTGGGGCGTGGGCCGCGTGACGAACGTCTTCCTGCGGCTGGTGCCCGGCGCGGGCCGCGCCGAGGACGACCTGCGGGGCCACTGAGCGGCCCCGAAGCCTTCGCATACGGAGCGGACGTGGGCGTCCGCTCCGCGCGGGGTCAGAAGCGCACGCCATTCGCGGGCATCGCCGGGCGCAGGCCCGAGAACCCGATGTCGCCGTCACACGTCCCGCCGCACACTTCATTCGGGGTGAGCTCCGCGGGGCCCCGGGTCATCGCGTAGGCGCCAGCGCCCGCGGCGGCGGCCACCACGCCCACGCCCACCCAGACGTACCACTTCTGGTACCAGGACTTGCTGGTGCTCTCCTTCACCTCCGGCGGCTGCTCGGTGCCCAGCGCCAGCCCCGGCTGGTCCACCGGCTCCGGGGACTTCGAGGGCTCCAGCACCGTCGAACGCGGCGTGTCCTCCGACTGAGCCGCCACCGCCGTCGGGGTGTCCGAGGAGGGACGCATCTGCCCCTCCACGACATAGAGCTGTCCGGCGCGCACGGTGATCTTCTTCACGTCCTTGAGCCCCGGCGCGCGGAACTCGATTTCGTGCGGTCCCTGGGACAGGGGGTAGTTGTCGATGGGGGCGGGCCCCACGCGGTTGCCGTCCACGAACACCACCACCACCCCGCGGGGCACGTCCGCGCGCAGGGTGGCGAAGCCCGTGGCCGCGTCCAGCGCGATGAGCAGCTCCGTCGTCAGGCCCGGCACCAGCGTCACCTGCTGGATGAAGTCCGCATAGTTCTGACGGCGGGCCACGACGGTGTGCTCACCCGGCGCCAGCTCCAGCGGCGTCTGCGGGTTCACCTCCTGGCCGTCCACCGTCACCTTCGCGCCGCGCGCGTTGCTGCCCAGCTTGAGCGCGAGCGTGGCCTTCGCGGGGGCCGTGTCCTCGGCGGTGGCCGTGGCGGCGTTCTTGCCCTTGCGCTTCACCGTCGGCTTCGGCGGCGTCTTGCGCTTCACCGCCGGCTTCGGCGGCTTCGCGGGCTTGGTCTTGGTGCCCTTGGGCTTCGTGGGCTTCGTCTCCGAGGGGCCCAGGAGATCATCAATGTCCTGGGCGAACGCCGCGGACGGCAGCGCCAGGGTGGCGACGAGCGACAGGATGGCGAAGCGGCGAAGACTCATGTCGCCCGAAGGTTAGAGAGTCATCCCAGGGGAAGCAAACACCGTCCCACCGGGCCGTCCGTTGGGAGAATATCCGCGCCCCATGCACCGCGCCCTCGTCACCCTCCCCCTCGGCCTCTGTGTCCTCTCGCTCGCGGCCTGTCCGGGCAAGGCCCCACCCCGGGTGGAGACCTCCATGGCCTCCGTGCCCCCGCCCATCCACGTGCCGCCCGGCTGTGAGAAGAACCTGGCCGGCGACTACCACCACGCGCAAAACCCGGCCTTCCGCTACCTGGGCCAGGACGACGGTCGCACCCTCTCACTCGCGGTGGTGCGAGCGTGGGCGGACGGCGGCATGGAGTCCGCGGACGCGGGCTCCGTGGGCATCGTCCTCACCCGCACGCCGGAGGGCTTCGTGGGCGAGACGCGCGCCACCGGCTTCAGCGCCTCCGGGACGCCCTGCCCCGTCGCCTTCCCCACGGAGGCCGTGGCCTGCACCGACGCCGGCCTCACGCTGAGGGCCGCGTCCAGCACCGCCATCGACGAGGGCTGCCGTCCCGCGACCTCCGGCCCCGCGCCGGTGCGCCAGGAGCAGGTGCTGCTGCGCGGCGCGCCCGACGCGGGCATGTAGGCCGGAAGCCCTGGGAAAAGCACCGCGCCGCCCTCCCCACCCTGTGAAGTCCAGGAGGGAAGCGGCGGCGCGAGGTGGACAGCGGAAGCGGTGCGAACGGCTCAGGCCGCCTGACGCGGCTGCTCCTCGGAGGGCGCCACGGCGGGAGCGGCGTCCGGCGCCTTCGCCCGGCCCGCCAGCCCCTGCAGCAGGCTGGACGCGCCCACGTAGAGGAAGCCCGCCAGGAACAGGATGATGAAGGGCACCGACGTGTAGATGCGCGAGTCGATGGCGAACCACAGCGCCCCGGTGAAGTACGCGGCGAAGAGCAGCTCCACCACCGGCATCAGCGTCTTGCTGCCCCGGTAGCTCTTCTTCACGGCCTTGACGCTCTTGCCCTCCGCGCCCGTCTTCGGCGTGCGCGCGAAGCCTGACTGCTGGTTGAGCAGCGCCTCGCCCACGGCCTTCGCGTTGTTGATGGCCAGGCCGATGCCCAGGCTCATCAGGAAGGGCAGGTACTTGAAGCGCTCCCAGCCCTTCACGCCGCGCTCGCGCTGGGCGGCCACGTAGAAGACGCAGACGCTGGCCGTCGCGGTGATGAAGAACGGCAGGTCCAGGAACAGCGTGCCGTACAGGCCGTGCTGGAAGCGCACCACCATGCTGATGGGCATCAGCACGGACAGGAGCACCATCAACAGGTAGGCCATGTTGTTGGTGAGGTGGAAGAAGGCCTCGCGCTTCACCAGGAGCGGCAGGTCGCTCTTGAGGATGGTGGGGAGCAGCTTCTTCGCCGTCTGGATGGAGCCCTTGGCCCAGCGGTGCTGCTGGCTCTTGAAGGCGTTCATGTCCACCGGCACCTCCGCGGGGGAGATGACCTCCGGGAGGAAGATGAACTGCCAGCCCTTGAGCTGCGCGCGGTAGGACAGGTCCAGGTCCTCCGTGAGCGTGTCGTGCTGCCAGCCGCCCGCGTCGGAGATGGTGCTGCGGCGCCAGATGCCCGCGGTGCCGTTGAAGTTGAAGAAGCAGCCGGCGCGGTTGCGCGCGGTGTGCTCGATGATGAAGTGCCCGTCCAGGAAGATGCTCTGCGCCTGCGTGAGGATGCTGAACTCACGGTTCAGGTGGCCCCAGCGCACCTGCACCATGCCCACCTTCGCGTCCGCGAAGAAGGGCACCGTGCGCATCAGGAAGTCGGGGCTGGGGACGAAGTCCGCGTCGAACACCGCCACGTACTCGCCCGAGGCCAGCTTGAGGCCGTTCTCCAGCGCGCCCGCCTTGAAGCCCTGGCGGTTGACGCGGTGGATGTAGACGATGTCGTGGCCCTTCTGACGGTGGCGCTCCACGCACGCGCGCGCGATGCCGCACGTCTCGTCCGTGGAGTCGTCCAGCACCTGGATCTCCAAGAGCTCGCGCGGGTAGTCGATGCGGCACACCGACTCCACCAGGCGCTCCACCACGTACATCTCGTTGAAGATGGGCAGCTGGATGGTGACCTTGGGCAGCGCCTTCAGCGTGCCATTGGGCGTCGGCAGCTTGAACTTGTGGCGGTAATACAAAAACGCCATGCGGTAGCGGTGGGAGCCGTAGACTCCCAGCACGCTCAGCAAGCTGAAGTAGACTGCCAGGAAGATGATCTCGACGGTGGTCATCGGTGACGCTCAGCCCCTCCCGCTGGCACTGGCGCCAGCGGTCCTACCAGACGTGGCGGCATGCCGACCGACCGCTCACGCTGACCGCCGCCTGTGGGTCTGCTGAGCCCCGCCCCGTATGTGCCCGAAAAGACAGGGCTTTGACCTTCCGGCTACTGATCGCCGGCGGACAATAGGGAGCCACCCGGGTCGTGTCAAACTATTCCCCGGATTCGAGAGGCTTTGAACGGCGGTTTTGACGCAGGTTGTCACCCCCTCCTTCCCTGCGTCGGGGCGCTGCCGGGACGACGTCCCAGGTGCTCCGAGCGGCGGAGGACCTAGCGCGCGACGCGCAGGGGCACGGGAGCCGCGGGCGCGAGGGCGGGGCCTTCCGCGACATGCGACTCGTCACGGGTGGCGCGGTCCAGCACGCCCTGCACCAGCGCGGGGAAGTCCAGGCCGGCGCGGGCGGCGATCTTCGGCAGGAGGCTTACGGGGGTGAAGCCCGGCAGGGTGTTCACCTCCAGCACCACGTCGTTCTCCGTGTCGGAGCACATCAGGTCCACGCGGCCGTAGCCCCGGCACCCCAGGGCCCGGTAGGCCGCGAGCGCGAGCGACTCCACGTTGACGCGGCGGACGTCGGACAGGCGGGGCGGGAGGAAGTACTGGGCGCCGCCGCCCTTGTACTTGGCCTCGTAGTCGAAGCCCTCGCGCGGGTAGGACACCTCGCAGCTGCCCAGCACGCTGTCGCCGAGGATGCCCACCGTCACCTCCTGGCCCTGGACGAAGCGCTCCACCAGGGCCTCGCCGCCGAAGCGGCACGCCTGGACCACCGCGGGCACCAGCGCCCCGGCGTCGTGCACCACGGACAGGCCCACGGACGAGCCGCCCTTCGCGGGCTTCACCACGCAGGGGAAGCCGCTGTCGCCGTGCAGCTCCAGCGCGCGCTCCGCGTCCTCGCGGGCCACCCGGTAGCCCCGGGGCGAGGCCAGGTTGTGCAGCTGGAAGAGCTTCTTCGCCATGGGCTTGTCCATGGCCAGCGCGGAGGCCAGCACGCCGGAGCCGGTGTACGGAATCTCCAGGAGATCCAGCAGGCCCTGCACGCGGCCGTCCTCGCCCATGCGGCCGTGCAGCGCGAGGAAGGCCACGTCGATGTCCGCCGCGCGCAGCGCCCGGTCCAGACCCGGGCCCGCGAAGACGCGGGTGACGGTGTGCCCCAGGGTCTCCAGGGCCGCCACCACGGCCTCCCCCGTCTTGAGCGAAATCTCCCGCTCCTCGCCCCACCCGCCCATCAGCACTCCCACGCGCTTGCCCATGTCGATGATGCCTCCTTGGGCCCGCCTCAGAGCACGGATGATGCCACGCACCGGAAGTGCTCCCCGGCGCTGACGTCGCGTTCAAGCGGCTGGAATCACAGGGGTTTCCCGCTGGCGCCTGGCGGCAGGCAGCCGTGTCCGGCGGGACACGGCGCGGCCCGGTGGCCACGTGCGGGAGTGTTTACAGGGCGCCGCGCCCCGGGGCCCCTGGAGACAGGGACGCAAGGCGCGGCGGCGACGGCACCCGGGGCCCGTCACCGGCGCCGTGACTGGCGACCGGTGACGTCAGGCCCGGGGTGGGACTTCAGCCGCCGTCGGGCAGCAGGCCGCCATCCGTGAGGCCGGCGTCCGTGTCGTCACCAGCGTCGGTGGTGCCGGCGTCACTGGTGCCGGCGTCACCGATGCCGGCGTCGGTGGTGCCGGCGTCGGTGGGAGTGCCGTCCTCGGAGGTGCAGACCTCGTCGCGGCAGACGTAGCCCTCCAGGCACTGGCCGCGGTCGCAGGGCTGCCCTTCGGGGTCGAAGCTGACGAGCAGGCTGCAGGCGGACAGGCCCAGGACGAGGGCCGAGGGAACGATGAGCGATGAAAGGCGGCGCATGGCTAGTAGTTCCGGAGATCGTCTTCGTCGAGCTTGGGGCGCTTCTTCTCTTCCTCGCGCTTGCGCCGGGCCTCTTCCTCCGCCTTGCGCTTCGCCTCTTCGTCCGCCTTGCGCTTCGCCTCTTCGTCCGCCTTGCGCTGGGCCTCCTCGTCCTTCTTGCGCTGCTCCTCCTCGCGCTTGAGGCGGGCCGCCTCCTCGCGCTGGCGCCGGGCCTCGGCCTCACGCTCCTTGCGCGTCAGCTTCTTCGAGGGCGGCGGCGCGGGCGGCGGCGTCGGGGGCGGCTCGAAGAC
>NZ_RAVY01000281.1:0-9502 GCF_003611625.1 Corallococcus sp. CA054B | reverse complement strand
GGCCATGCGTCGCGGGGGAAGGTGGAGTGACGGGCGGTGGACAGGCGCATGTCCCGGAGGGACGGCTTGCGCGCGGGGTAGGCTGCGCCGGTCCATGTCCCTTCCGTCCGGAACCCCACCTTCCTCCCGCCAGCCACTGGTGGTCACCACATCGGACCGGGTGGACGCACCGCTCGCACAGCGTGCGCGGAGTGCGGCGGAGGCGGTGGGCGTGCCGTATGTGGAGCGCCACCACAAGCTGCCCCTGAAGAAGCTGCTCACCGACATGGCGGACGCGCTCATTGTCTTCGAGTCCACGGCGGTGTCGCTGGTGGACGCGGAAGGCACGCTGCGCTTCTCACCGGGGCTGGCGCACCTGCGGGTGAAGCAGCTGGACGCGGGCGTGATGGAGGACCAGCTCGTGCGCGTCGCGGGCCTGCGCGAAGGGGAGCGCGTGTTGGACTGCACGCTGGGCCTGGGCGCGGATGCGCAGGTGGCGGCGCGGCTGGTGGGGCCGGGCGGAAGTGTCCTCGGGCTGGAGAAGAGTCCGGCGCTGTATCTGCTGGTGCGGCACGGGCTCCAGGGGCTCGGGCGCCACCCGGCCGCCTGCCCGGTGAGCGCGGTGTACGCGGACGCGGCGGAGTTCCTGCGCACACTGCCGGACGGCGCGTTCGACGTGGTGCTCTTCGATCCGATGTTCGAGCGCGAGCGCAAATCCTCCGCCGCGTTCGAAGCGCTGCGCCGCCACGCGGACTACTCGCCGCTGACGCGCGAGACGGTGGACGAGGCCCGGCGCGTGGCACGCAGGGTGGTGGTGCTGAAGGGCTCGCGCTACTCGAAGGACTTCAAGAAGCTGGGCATCACCCCGGAGCCCGCGCGGCCCAACGCCACGGTGTTGTGGGCCCGACTGCCGGGTTCAGGGAATCCTGTTCATCCTGGTGAAGACGGAAGTCCCTGATAGCGTCCCGGGTCGCTGTGAATCACGACAACCGGGAGCGACACATGAAGACGCTGAAGCGGGGACTGTTGCTGATGGGCTGCCTGCTGGGGACGGTGGGCTGTGGCGTGGAGGCGCCGGAGGAGGGCGCTCTGGTGGTGGACGAGGACACGCAGGAGGTGTCCGCGCAGGCCGGCTGCATCCCTGGCCAGACGCGCACCATCAAGGTGGGCTGCTGCACGCCCACGCTGGAGCGCCGGCAGAACCAGATCTGCACCAACTCGGCGGGCTCCTGGAGCAACTCCGGCTCCAGCTACTGTGGCGGCTCGACCCTGAACTGCTACGGCGGCTGAGCGGACGAAGCGCTGGAACCTGTCCGACAGTCGGACAGGTTTCCCAAGGGGCCGCCCGGCTCAGACCACGGATGGTAGGAGTCAACTGACGGTTCGTACTCTGGACAGTAACTCCTCGCGGAGGTCCGCAACCCCCCTGAGCGGACACGTCACGAACCCGAGGCTGGCCCGAATCTTGTGCTTGCTGAGGTCCGCGCGGAAGTGCTTCTGGAGAACTTGCTGGTCGGGAGGCGACTCGATACCTGACACGACTACTGCATGGATTCGCGCAGGGACGCACCGGGAATGGAGGTTCTTGGCGGTCAGAAGAATCCCTGAGGTGAGCTGCGCAACGGCTTTGCTGAAATCGCTGCCGCGCTTGAGTTCGAAGAACAGGAGCCAAGGCTGGGCTCGCAGCTTGCGCCGGTAGAAGAACATCCCGTCACAGATTGACGTTCCATCCGGCTCTTGGCGGCGGAGTTCGTCGTGCGGATCGTCCAACTGGAACAGGAGCACCGCCTCTTGCCCCTCGGGAGAGAGCTTCGCGCCCACATCGCTTTCCGAGAGCGAGTAGTCACCGGGCTGAAGTCCGTTCCAGAGGAGCCGATCAAAAGCGCCCCCCGCCGTCGTACTCATTCGCCCCCTTCTGTTGCGTCAAGCGCGGCATTGAAGATCTGGCTGAGCCGCTGTGTCACGGGCGCGAAGGTGCTCTTCGTGATGAGACCGGTCTCGGGAGAAATTGCGTTCGTGACCTTCACTTCGGCGTCATCGGATGTTGCCTCGAAGGCATAGACCGCGACCTTGTCCGCGGGCAGGAACGCCTCGCGTGTCTTGAGCCGGAACTCATCCGCGAGCTTCGCTTGATGTGCCTCGGGAGCGCGCCCCGCCTCAAGCAGGTTGTTGAGGTGGTCGATGATGTAGGGGCTGTGGGTCGTGAAGATGATGCGGATCCCGTGGTTGACCATGACCGCCATCAACTCGACGAGCGCGAGCTGTGCAACGGGATGGGCGTTCATCTCCAACTCATCGATGAGGAGGACGTCTCCTGGCGATGCGAGGGACCGGATGTAGTGCGTAAGCCCAGCCAGGGACCGGGAGAGGGAGGATGCCACGGAGATGGGCAACTCCTGGCCGGCGCCGATCTCCAACACAAGACGCTCTTCGCCTCGATCTCCCGTGAACCGGATGTTTCCCCCGGTGATGGATCCGAGAAACGGCAATAAGGCATCCTTGAGAGGCGACTCCCTCCGCGAGGCTCCCCGCATGAGTCGCATGATGCTCAGGAAGTCCGTGACGGGATGTGGGAGATCCAAGTCGTCATCGCCCCCCTCGGCTGCCAGTAGGAGCCCAGCTCGATCCGCGGGAAAGCAGAGCACGTTCAGCAGGAGCTGCCGGAGTGGCCAAGTCGAGGCGTGGGTGAGCTTGTCCTCATCCCATTGGGGGTTGGTAAAGGTGCGCTTGAGTGTCTTCCTGAAACCGTTGGTGAAGGTCCAGAGCGACGTGACGCTGAGCCGGCCCAACTCGGGTTCGAGTTCAACCACCACGGAGTCATGTCGTGCATCCATCTCGCGGATAGAAAAGGAAAGCTCGACCCGAGCGTCAGAGGCAATGCCTGTCTTCTCGCCAAAGAGCGATGAAAGCTGCTCCTGATCCATCATGTTCTCGAAAGTTCCCTCCGGCCAGACGCCCAGTTCGTCCACGCCCAGGGTCACAGCAGCCTTGGACGTCCCCTGGCTTGATGCCTCGAAGAGGGACTTGAGGCGGTCACGGACTCTTGATGTGAGTGGATCCGTCTGGCTGAACGCCAGGAAGTCCATGGTGTTCAAGCCGGTAGACACAGTCCACAGGAGCTCAAACAGCGCCCATGCGAGCCAGGTCTTGTTCGTTCCGTTGTGTCCGCTGAAAACCGTCAGCGGCCGGATGTCGAGTTCGGCGTCCGTGATCCGACCGAGCTTGTGAACGGTGAGCTTCATGTGCTCGTCCTATCCCACGAGGAGCGGTCCCTCGAGGCTGAATGCGTCCTGGTATCGACTGGAAGGCTCTATCGGAACTCGTTCACGATGTAGACGCCTGCTCTGGGGGAACCGAGCACCGCTGTTCCGGGCTTGGACTCCGGCAGCTTCCGAAGTTGTCCGAGCCCGAGCCTTGCGACCGCACAGATGGGGACCTGCTCTCCTCCATCCAGGGGTTGGGCGGCGTAGTACCGGATCACGGCCTGCGGCCCGTCCGCCCAGACGCGGCCATAGAGCCGGGCCGGTGCGTCAATTGGACCCAGGTTGTCTTCGAGGACGCTCTCGATGGAGCCGGCATACAGGGTGATGGGATAGGCACGCGACTGGTTCGCGTCGAGCTGAACCCAGGCTGAATCCCCCACGAACAGCCGCAGGTACTTCATCGCCTTGCGCGCTTCTTCGGGACATTCCTCGGGTCCCGGCGTGCCATCGGAACGCAGGGCCACCTTGCCCGTCGCGGTGCCCGGGCAGCCAGGTGCCGTCATGAGCAGGACCGCGCAGCCCAGAAGTGTGAACGTGCGGGATACCATGCCTCGCGCTCTTATCGCGCCAGGAGCGCTGGATCTAGCTGGACGAACGCCTGCCTCAAGCCGTCCTGGCGGTAGATCTCAAGGAAGAGGCTCGTCAACACGCCTTCTTCCATGAAGGCACTGCTGTCCACGACAGCCGCTACCACGCCGGAGCTTCCGAGCGTGATTTCGCGCGTCGTGACGCGAATCGCGACCGCGCGAGGATGACCGCCGTCCTTGGTCACCAGACGTGCCGACTTCAGACTCCAGGGCTCTTGAGAATGGGTGTTCTTGACCTTGAAGACGACCGCGACCTTTCCCTTACCCTGGAACACCTGCGCATCCACCTCGCTCTCGTCATCCTTGCCGGAAAAGCGGTCCGCGAGCTTGAACGGGGTCTGCGCGATGGCCTCTGAAGCCAGCAGCGCCGCGAGCGCATGGTCCTCGGAGGTCTCTTCCTTGCGGTAGCGCTCGTTCTCCTCGGTCAGCGCGGAGTTCTCCTTGAGCGCCCGGAGCAGCGCCGCGTGCATGCTCGCGTAGCTCTCTGGATCCTTGAACACATCGACCTGCTGATCCGCGCCGTTCGAATGCCTCCAGCCCGGGTGACGCAGGAGGAATGCCACCTCTGTCCCATCCACCAGCGTCACAATCAGGGGAATGCCTTCGTCGTCGGCGAGGTCATGCATGGGCTCCAGGACGACCTTGTTGCGGACCACCACCAAGGGTTCGAGGCGCCCCTCCCACCCGAGCAACTTCGTCCTGCTGGCATCCACGGCCTTCTCGAAGCGCAGCATCGTGACCACCTGCCCCCGCACATAGACCCGGTGGGTGGCGTCACTCGGATGCTCTGAGAGCATCAGGGGGCGGATGGCCGGTTCGCGGTCACGGGCTACGGCAGCAGAAGCCACAAGCAGGCTGAGCAGGCCGGTCCGGAGGGAGGGTGGGATTCGCATCGCATGGACAACCTAACAAGGTAGGCCCTCCAGGGACAACCACCGAGGGTGGCTGAGCGGGTGGTAGGCCCCCTTCCGCGGACGAAGCGCCGAAACCTGTCCGACAGTCGGACAGGTTCTGGAACAGGGCTCGACCGGCGACCTCAGGTCCGCGCCCGTGGCGGTGAGGACTCTGGAGAAGATGGCCGGCTCGTTGGACGTCACCTTGCGACCTCAAGCCCACCCGGAAAGCTTTCGGAACTTCGAGAGCGCCCGGTTCACCACGGCCGCCGCTCGATGAAGTGGCGCGCCTCCGGAGAGGGGGCGAGGAAGGACACGGGCGCACCCGCGACGCGCTCGAGTTCTTCCAGGTGATGACGGGCCGCATCGGTGAGCTGGTCGAAGCGGCGTGCGGCCCAGTTGGTCGCGGCGAGCTCCCCCGCGAGCGTGAGCGCCAGGTCCGTGGGGGCATTGAAGGAGGCGGCCTCGCGCAGCCCCACCCAGTCGAACGCGCCGTCCTCCGAGCGGCACGCCAGGACCACCCGCCGCACCCGTCCCGGCGCGATGCCCGCCGCCTGGATGCAGGCGCAGGCGGAGGGCCCGGTGCTTTCAACGAGCACGCGGTGACCCCGGGCGAAGGCGTCCTCCATTTCCTCGTGGGAGGGGCCTGGCCCGCCTCGTCGAAGCAGCACGGCGTAGTGAGGCGCCAGCTGCGACGTGAGGGAGCGCGTGTCCACGCCGTCATGCGGTCCCGGGACGATGAGGTCCACCAGCCGTTCACCAGGCCGTCCATAAAGTCCAAGCCGGCTGGCCACTCGCACGAGCACCGCGTCGGGCGGCGTCCTCGCCGTGCCGACCACGAGCTCCGCCAGCAAGGCCAGCGCGTGCACCGCACGCTCGGCGGGATGCGCCCAGGCCGCCTCGAAGCCGTGCGGCTCCGCGTCCTCTTGCGTGTCGCGCGAACGCCGCTCCGCATCGCGCAAGGCCTGCTCCGGTTCCGGCGCCTCCAGGTGAACGTGAACGATGCGGAGCCCCGGGCTTCCGCGCAGGCCGTCCAACTGCGCCTCGCTGCTCGCGGCATCCACGATGATCAGCCTTTGGGTTCGGCCAGACGCGTCCAGTCCCTGCACCCGCAGGGCCGCGAGCACTCCGTCCGCCAGCCAGCGCCCACCCGTCTCGCGGTCCAGCGTGAGGCTCCGGTCCTGACGCGAGCGCCGGGAACCGTCACCGCCGTGCTCCCGCAGGAAATCCTCCGAGCGGAGATGCAGCGCGCCGAACCGCCGCGCGAGCCCCTGCGCGAGGGTCGTCTTCCCCGCGCCGATGGGCCCCGACACCACCACCACCGTGACCGCCATGGCTTGTTCCTCCCAAGGAGGAACACCCTAGGAACCCGGTCGCGGTGCGAACCATCCCCCGTTGGAGGGAGGCCTCAGCGCTTTTCGGAGACGCGCACCCAGTCCACTTCCATCGTCTGCGGCCCCTGGCGCAGCAGGTCCGCGGTGGCCTGCGGCACGCCGAAGTACGGCTCCTTCGCCTTGTTGACGCCCTCCGGGTAGCCGCCACCCACCGCGAAGTTGAAGATGATGAAGAGCGGCTTGTCGTACGCCCACGCGCCGTGGCGCTCCACCTCCTCGCGCGTGGAGGTCTTCACGCGCTCCCCGTCGATGTACCAGTGGATGGCCTCCGGCGACGTCTCCACGCCGTACTCGTGCCAGTCGCTCACCGGCGTGCGCGGAAAGAAGCGGCCGTTGATGGGCGTGTTGCCGCTGTAGCCCGGCCCATGCAACGCGACGGACACCCAGTCGCCGTAGCCAACGTTCTCCATGATGTCGAGCTCGCCGCACGCGGGCCAGCCCTTCGCCTGGATGTCATTGCCCAGCATCCAGAACGCCGGCCAGAGCCCCACGCCCACCGGCAGCTTGATGCGCGCCTCGACGCGGCCGTGCTTGAACTCCCGCTTGCCCGCGCTCTCCACGCGGCCCGACGTGAACGGATACCCGTTGGCCGTCTGCATCCGCGCCGTGAGCTTCAACGTGCCGCCGCTCACCGACACGTTGTCCGGCGACGTCGTGTACTGCTGCTGCTCGTTGTTCACGTGCACGTCGGTCTGGATGCGCCAGTTGCTCGCGTCCACCTCCGTGCCGTCGAACTCGTCGCTCCACACCTGGACCCAGCCGCCCTCCGTGGGCGCCACCGCCTCCGCGCGCTTCGGTGCCCCCGCGCACGCCGTCAGCCCCGCCACCAGCGCCCACGCCGTCGCAGCCCTGCCCGTGCTCGTCGCCATCGTCGTTCCTCGAAAGGGAGCCATCTACTGGAGCGTCCGCCGGTCCACCGGCGCTTCGGGGGACTCGCCCCGGTACGGCGTGGCCGGAGGCATGAGCAGCGATTCGTGCAGCCGCCCCTCCACGTCCACCATCACGTCCACCACGGTCTGCCGCACGGGCTCCACGCTGCCGTCCGCGTGCAGGAGCACGCCGCCCCCCTGCGGAATACCCAGCCCCCGCGTGGGCAGGCCCATGCGCCGGACGGCGAGCTTGAGGCCGGGCCACTCGGGCGGCTCGTGCACGCCGATGAGGTAGGGCACCAGGCCCAGCACCGGGAAGGGCTCGCCCTCGCCGGGCAGGTCTTCGCACCACGCGCCCAGGCCCAGGTGCATGGCTCCGGCGGAGACGCCCATCAGCACGGCGCCGGCCTGATGCCGCTCACGCAGGATCCCATCCACGCCGTGGGCCTGGAATGCGTTCCAGCCCACGCGCGGGTCGCCGCCCGCCAGGAGGATGACGTCGGCGTCCTTCAGCCAGGCCAGGTCCTCGCCGGACGGCCTGGCCGGGATGCTCCGGCAGCGCTGGATCCCGATGCCCTCCATGGCCGCGACGAAGATGTCGTAGAACTCCGGCACGTCGCCGTTGGACGCGCCCAGGTACGCGGCCTTCACCGGCGGCACGCGCAGCTCCGCGCCGGTGAGCACGCGCACGTAGTCCAGGAAGGGGCGCCCCTCCACGCGCCAGAACAGCGGAGCGCTGTCAGCCAGCAGGAGGAGGGGCGGGAGCGTCATGCGTTTCAGCCTACCGCCACTGGTAGGCGCGCACCCAGTCCACTTCCATGGTCTGCGGCGCGTTGCGCACCAGGTCCACCGTGGACTGCGGCACGCCGTAGTACGGCGTCGAGGCGCCATTCACGCCGAAGGGATAGCCACCACCCACCGCGAGGTTGAGGATGATGAACAGCGGCCTGTCGTAGGCCCACGCGCCGTAGCGCAGCACCTCCGCGCGCGTCGTGGTCTTCACCAGCGCCCCGTCGATGTACCACTTGATGTCCGAGGACGAGTACTCCGTGCGGTACACGTGCCAGTCGCTCACGCTGGACGACGGGTAGAAGCGGCCGTTGATGGGCGTGTTGCCGGAGTAGCCCGGGCCGTGAAGCGCTCCGGACACCCAGTCGCCGTAGCCGACGTTCTCCATGATGTCGAGCTCGCCGCACGCCGGCCAGCCCACGGTGTTGATGTCATTGCCCAGCATCCAGAACGCCGGCCACAGGCCCGCGCCCACCGGCAGCTTGATGCGCGCCTCGACGCGGCCGTGGCTGAACTCGCGCTTGCCCGCGCTCTCCAGCCGGCCGGAGGTGAACGGATAGCCGTTGTTCCACTGCAGGCGCGCGGTGAGCTTCAGCGTGCCGTTGCTCACGGAGATGTTGTCGCCGGAGTTCGTGTACTGCTGCTGCTCGCTGTTCACGTGCACGGTCGTGTTGGGCGTCCAGTTGGCCGTGTTGACGCTGTTGCCGTCGAACTCGTCGCTCCAGATCTGCACCCAGCGGTCCTCGCTGCCGCCCACGACGCCAAAGGAGAACGCCTCCCAGCAGCCGGCCGCGGCGCGGTTGGCGTACAGCGGCGCGCTGGCGCCCTGGTTCGCGTCCGCGGACACGTACTGGCCCGTGCTCTTGGCGCGCAGGCCCACGCTGCCGTCCGCGAAGGGCACCCAGGTGAAGCGCTCCCAGTCGCCCACCGCCGTGCGGAAGCCCGTCACCTGACCGCCCGCGTTCGGATCCGCGGACACGTACATGCCCGTCTCCACCACGCGCAGCGAGATGGAGTCGTTGCCCGCGTCACCCACCTGGAACTGCTCCCACCCCTGCGCGCTGTCGCGGTTGGCGACGAGCGGCGCGGTGGCCCCCAGGTTCCGGTCCGCGGACACGAACTTCTGCGTCGCGCACGCCTTCAGCCACACCGTCCGCCCCAGCGGCGCCGCCGTGGCGGACTGCTCCCTCTCCGCCACCACCGGCGCCGCCAGCAGCGCGTCCTGCGCGGGAGCGGAACCCCCACCACAGGCCGTCAGCCCCAGCACCGCCGCCAGCGCCCACAGCGTCTTCCCGGCTCTCGTCGCCATCGTCTTCCTCGAAGGTGCGTCCAGCTCCGACAGGGAGCGGGGACCCGCCCCACTTAGACCAGAGCAGTCAAAATGGCTTAACCTTATTTCCATGAAAAAGTTACTTAGTGGGGCCCTCGGTGTGGTGCTCGGGACGGCGCTCGCGGGCGTGCCCGGGACGGTGTTCGCGGAAGGCCGACCGTCGCTGGTGAACACGCGCATCGGGACGCCCTTCGGGGCGAACGGGCACTCGTCCACGGTGGACGGCCGCATCTTCGTGGGCAACATCCGCGAGGACCAGGCGACCACGACGACGACGTGGATCGCCCGGGTGTTCCGTCCGGAGGCGGTGACGTACGACGCGGCCGGCAAGCCGTCGTTCGCGCAGGCCTTCTCCGCTGGCAAGACGGTGGCCGTGCGCAACGGGGAGAACGCGCTGG
>NZ_RAVY01000280.1:0-9509 GCF_003611625.1 Corallococcus sp. CA054B | reverse complement strand
CGTCCGGCCGCAAGCCGCCGCTCCTCCAGTTGCTGGGCCGTCCAATGCCTCGGCTGCCACGCCATGGAAGCGCCCCCTCCATGGAGCAACCGCCGGTCCCTTACCCAACTTCCCTGAAGGGGGTTAGATGAGGGGATCCTTCAGATGATGACGGGCTCGCCGTCGCTCTTGCGGATGAGCACGTTGGACAGCTTCAGGTCCCGATGCAGGACGCCCCGGCGATGCATGTATGCCAGAGCACCGGCGATCTTCTCGAAGACCCCGAGGATTTCGCGAACGGTCGGGTGCTTGCGCTCCGCCCACTCCGCGAGCGTCCATCCGTCCACGTAGTCGAGTGCGAGGTAGAGGTTCCCACTCTCCGCAAGTCCATATCCTTGCGGCCGGACGATGTGGGGATGGTCCAGCATGAGCAGCGCCGTCAACTCCCGCAGCGTCCGGGCATGGGTCTGCTTGGGGTCGCCGCTGGACTCCCGGTGCTGGGCCACCTTGATGGCCCGGTGCCTGCCGTTCTTTTCGCCAAGGAAGACGAACGCAAAGCCTCCGTCACCGAGTGGCTTGGAAACCTGCCACCCGTCAATCAACGAACCGGGCGGAACGTGGATCAGCGTCGCGCTCATGGGGCATTCTCCGCGGCGGGCTTCAGGAAACGCACGTCTGGAATCGTGAGCCGACGTTCCCCATCCCCACGCACCTCCAGGGTGAAGACGAGGTCTGCTTTCGTCTCTGGCACTTCCACGACCGCCAGAATGCGCCCGTCCTCCCCCGGAGGGATTGCTCCCGGCTTCTTGGCTACCAGTCGCGCCCGTAGGGGCATGCCGACTCGCCCCACGAACATTGCTTCTCGTGGTGTCCAAGCGGGGTGGTCAGGGCGGTTCACAATCTTCACGTCCGCCAGAATCCACCCCGTGCCCCGAAAGGCTACAATTGAGTCCAAAATCAGCCCCTGCACAGCATTGAGCGTGCCTTTGCTGCTGGACGTCGTGACCCCCTTCTCGTCCACGTAGCCGAGGAGCACGAAGTCTTCCGGCTTTGGCGCCGGGGCTTGAGCCGTGGGCTGGCAGGCCGTGTTCGGCGGCTCCGGGCGTTGCACGTCAATCAGTGCATCAACGTCGCGCGGGTCTGTCACGAGCACGAAGGCGGCCCGGGTGGGCGCTCGGCCGTCGGCGAAGAAGACCCCAATCTCCTGACGCTCGCCGTCGGTAAGGTTGGCCACGGGCTGAACGATGATCGACCGCTCGCCCGCGTCCAGGACGCGGATCCGGGATTCGTCGAAGGTGAGGGTCTTCCGCTGGATCGGCGCAGAGAACAGGAACACCGTCCGGGCATCCGCCGCGACATGGACGACGGGCAGCGGTTCGGCGGGCGTGCTGGCGATGGTCACGGAGCGCTTACGATCAACGCGCGCCCCTGTGGCCGGCTCAGCCCCCGCAGCAGCTCCCGAGACGAGCACGAGCGCGAGAGCCAATCTGAACGGTTGGAGCAATGGTGCATGACCTCCCGAATGGGAAGGCTACCATCGCGGACGCCCGCGCAGTGGGGCTCTTTCCTACAGCCGGAGTGCCGTACCGGGCTCCTGAATCGGGTCAAGGCGCTGCACGTCCGCCAATCTCGGGGAACCGATCGTAGGTCCGCTTGAGTGCATCTAGGTGGGCGGGGTTGTCGTATGCGAGCGGCTCAGCTGTGAGCTGCACAACCCACCCATTCGACGCCGTACGCCGCGCCCGCGTGAGCAACTCGGCATCGCGAGCAGGATCCGGGAACCCGATGGTCTTCGCTGTGGCGGCAGACCAATAGTTCAGCCACCCAAGGAACCAGGGAGTCGCAGGCGTGGGGAGCTTCTCTGGAAGGTTGAGCATGGGAAGCCCACGGGGTGAGCGCTCCGGTCCATGAGGCGAACGGCGAAACTGCTGTGCGACCTCCGAGCCGTAACCGTATGGCGAAACATGCCCCCAGTACGCGTGAGAGCCCTCGGCCACGGCCTCAAGCACAGCCGCCGCTGCCTCGATCGCTGGTGCGTCCAGTGGTATTTCCGCATGCACTTCAAGCCGCGCTTGTCTACCCGGGCTGAGCCGCCCCGACCTGCCCCTCCCCGAAATCGTCACGGGGTAGCTCTCATCCCCGTTGCACAAAAGGGGGAATTTCCCGTCACGCGTCATTTCAGCGAGCCATGCGTCTCGATGCGGCAACGCAATGAGGGGGCCGCTCTCGGGGATGTGCCACGCCAAGCGCAAACCGGGAAGTGCCTTTTCCATCCCATGAATGACATCCAGCGTGCGGCCATCGTTGCCCACAAGTGCGGGCGCGTAAGCGATTAGGGTGAGGGAATCAGGCGTGGTCATCGTTTGCACCCTGTGACGACGACATCAAGTAGGGGATCTGCTTCAAGCAACGCGTCCTTGTGCGCTTGGGTACTCACCCCAATCACGTAGCCATATCCGCATGCCGCCGCCGCGTCTTGCTCCTTTTCTATCTGCACCAGCTCCTTCTCGATCTCCCGCCTCCGGATGAATTTGGAGTACGTGTCGAATTGATGCGTCTTGATCTCCCACAGCACGCGCACGCCGACTTGCAGCGCATCGAAGCGCACACCGCCAACGAGCACGTCCATCCCGGGGTAACGGTTGGGTGGGAATTTGTCGGCACATTCATTGTGTGGGTCATCCTCGCCCGCGTGGGGCACCGGAACAGGTTCGCAACTGACGCGCCCCGTCCGGTCTACGGGCACAGGTGGCACCGGGGGCTGCCAGTCCTGCCCCGCTGGCTCGGGCTTCAACCTGGGTTTGCGTTGCGCTTCAGCTTGCCGGGAGGCTACTTTCGTTCCTCGCGAGGTCCCTGCTTCCTCGGGGTAGGCGTGCCGCAGCTCATACGCGTCCAGCGCTTCTTTGATGGCGACGCCGACCACCACCACTCCAAGCACGATCACGGCTCCCACGGCAATCTCAGGAGCCGCCAGCACGCAGAAGCCGATCCCCACGGCAGCGGCGTCAGCGGAGGCGACCGTGCATCTTCCCGTGGTGTCGTGGAACTCGAGCCGGTCATGGTCGAGAGTCCGATAGCACTTTTCCACCAGCACAGGCCAAGGCTGGGAAGCCTCACGGACGACGCACCGCCCCCCGTCAGTCCACGGCAGCACCGCCGCACGCTGGAGATTGGCGATCCTCGGATTCCGGGACGCGCGCTCTGCTGGGCTCGGTGCCGACGTGGCGCAAGCCGAGAGGAAGAGTAGGAGCGCGGCGTAGGCGCGGAGTCGCATGGTCACGTCCTTTCAGGCGAGCCAGCGAGCTGCGGGGCAATGCTGGACGCATGTGGAGTATGCCAGTATCCACGAATACCATGGATATCATGAGGGCGCTGAGGCGTAGCGGCATGGCCCGGAGCGCACCAGCGGTCATGAAGCGCCGCGCCTACTTACTGCTCGCTTCCGCGTACAACACAAACCCATCGACGGGCATGGGTGCATGGGGGACGAGTGTCTCCACGAGAAAGAGGTTGTCGCAGTGCCTGGCGTTGGGCCCGCCAAATACAGCCTTGATGGCCGGCTCTACGCACTCTTCAGCGGGAAGAAACGCGCTGCCAGCTTGAGCGAGCCGGCGAACAATGTTCGCGGGATGTACCCGCCACTCATGGCTCTCGGGGTCAATTTGGATGCCTTGCTGGCCGAGCCATCGCACGAGATCCGCCCGCTGTGACTCCCAAAGCTTGTCGAAATCAGTCAGGAGGGAGTTGGCGCGGGAGGGGTAGAGCCATCCGGTAACACGCGCCTCCGGAATGGCCGACTCTGCCCAGGCGGCCACGGCGGATGGCTCGATGATACGAAACTGTGTCTGCAAACGATCCATCGGCGGTTCGCTGTTCCAATAGCGCGTTATTTCTTGACCGACGAATCCCGAGAGTTCGACGCGCCCGTTGGCATCCGCCTCCATCAGGAACTCTGGGGTGCTGTCATAGATGTTGTACTGAAAAGCGGACACGCCCAGGCGCGAGGAGAGGCGTGCGAGCAGCGGCGGGGTTCCCTGCATCAGGAGTTCGAAAGGGGCGGTGCGCAAGACGGTCCATCCAGGGGCTCCGTGAAAACCCGCCAGACCCCAGCGCTGCACCTCGTCACCCAGCCCGTACTGCATGCGGTCGTGCCGTTCCCGAGTGCGCGGCTTGGGGGTTGTCAGGCGCCGCCCTCCTTCCACCAACAAGCGTGAGAGTTCTCTCTCTACCCGAGCTATATCCGCACACTGAATGAAGGCCACGTTCAGCCACGTTCCCATGAATAATGAGTCTGCCATGTGAGGCGATGACGGTCGACGAGAAGTCCGGAGATCCTCCGCGGCTTGAACGCTGTGTGAAGTGCGCGCGTTTAGGAGTTTGGGGAACCGGGTTTGACGGCAGCCATGGTTGACGCTTGCTCGTCATGACAGCGGGGGCGCTTCGTGTTCTGCCAAGGAAATGGAGAGCACCTCACCCCAGGCCGAATGGCCGGGCCTCTTCGACGTGCCCTTCGGGATGCAGGCATCAACCGCGCCGTGGGGCAAATCGGCTGGCACGACCTGCGACACACCTATGGGAGCCACCTTGCGATGAACGGGGTTCCACTGAAGGTGATTCAGGAGCTGATGGGGCACGCGACCATCGAAATGACGATGCGCTACGCCCACTTGAGCCCTGACAGCCGGAGGACGGCAGTCAACGTCCTGGATCGTCCGCTCGCTCCGGCGGGCGACATACGTGCGACACGCGGGGAGGACGCCGCCAACCACTCGTAAATACAGGGCGAAATAGTGCCGAAGGCGGGATTCGAACCCGCAACCTCCGCGTTCTGAGCGCGGCGCCTCTACCAAGTTGGGCTACCCCGGCGGGGTGTGTCTTTGATTGGGTTTGAAGTCGGGATGACTGGATTCGAACCAGCGACCTTGCGCGCCCGAGGCGCACGCTCTCAACCAGGCTGAGCTACATCCCGATGTCTGGGGAAACCTTCGAGGGAGGGCCCGGACACGACAAGGGCCGGGTCCCCTCTCGGGAACCCGGCCCTCGTCACGCCTCCCGGGTCACCGGGTGGCGGGTGCGAGCGTCAGGTCCCGGGCGCACTGCCACGGAAGGATGCGGTGGTCAGCTCCAGGGTCTCCAGAGAGGTCACCTTCGTGGCGGGGCGCTTCGGGTCCAGCGTGTTTCGGATCTGCAATGGGCATCCCTCCTTTCTGGAGAGGAATGACGGGCGATAAATCCGTTCCTGACAGGCTCCGGCTCGTGGACCGGGCGCGCGCGGGTGTATCCTGGGAAACCCCGTACCGGAGGCCCGCCTGTGAGAATCGCGCAGCTCATGCAAGAGGTTGCCAAGGAGAAGGGGCTCACGCTCAGTCAGCTGGAGATCTTCATGCTCCCGCCCAGCGCCATCCTGGCGACCGCGCGCAACCCGGAAGGCCCCTCCGAGGATGCGGTGTTGGCCCTGTTGGACAGCCCCTTCAAGGACTACGTCGACTGGATGCTGGCGGAGCAGTTCTCCGGCTCCTGTGGCGCGACCTCGGGCTGGCTGGATGACGTCACTTCCCGGGCGACCGATGCGAGGGCAGGCACGCTGACGGAGGTCAGCTCGGGCGCGTTCTTGAGCAAGGTGCTCTCCGAGATGATCAGCAACCACGGCCGGTGGTACTGCCGATGCACGCTCAAGGTGCACTCCTTCTTCATCGAATGCATCGAGCGCAAGGCCTGCATCTATCAGAGCTACTTCGGGCACTACTCGCTCAGCGCGTCCGTGGAAGACCTCGTTGAACGCAACCGGCTGGAGTTGATTCCCCTGCTCGAAGCCGCCGTCCATGACGACATGCAGGGCATGTTCGCGAAGCTCGGAGTGAACGAGGACTGGGATGCGCTGCCCGAGGACGAGGCCCAGCGCAAGGAACGCAAATACCGGGCCTCCTGGTCGATTGCCAGGAACAAGCCCTTTTCGGTCATTGAAAAGGATGTGTACGAGGGGCGCAGGGCCCTCTTCAAGAAACAGGCTCCGCTCCACGACAAGCCCACCGTGGAGTACCGCATCAATACGAGCCCCGCGCCGGTCGATGACATCCGCAGGAACATCGCGGCCTCCATCGCCACGACCCAGCCTGCCTGGAAGGAGATGCTCGGCAGCAAGAAGACAGTCCGCGAGCTACTCTCCGGCGCATAGCCCTTCGCGGAGACACCATGACGGAACTCGAGACCCTGGCTGCCTTCGAGCAGCACCTTCGCGACGGCCGCAGCCTCGCCAACGTCATCCTCCAGGGGCTGGACCTGCGAGCGTGGGGCGACGCGCTGCTGAAGGCGGACCTCACCGGCACCGTCTTCCTGGGCTGCCTCCTGGAGCCCGCGACCCTGCAACAGGTCATCACGCGAGGGGCCATGGTGTTCCCGCCGTTCTCCGGGCTGCCCTATTGCCCCTACCGGAGCAGCCTCTACACGCCGGAGGAGCTGTACGCGGGCTTCGACCCGACCCGCCCGGACACCTACGCGGATACGCTGGATGCGCGCATCTACGCGCACTGGAACTCGCGCGGCGGGGCGCATCCTCCCTCCATCCTGGAGACCCTGGCGCAGCGGCTTCACGACCACGCCATCAGCGACGCGTTGGAGGAGGCGCTGCTGGACCAGGGCAAGCCCCGCCGGGTGGTGGCCATCATGGGTGGACACTCCATGCTGCGGGGCCAGGAGGCCTACCGCTCCGTGGCGGAGCTGGCCCGGTCGCTGGCGCGCCTGGGCTTCTTCCTGGTGAGCGGCGGCGGCCCGGGCGCCATGGAGGCCACGCACCTGGGCGCGTGGTTCGCCTCGCGGCCGGATGAGGACCTGGACGCGGCGCTCGCGGTGCTGGCGCGGGCTCCGTCCTACAAGGACCGGGACTGGCTCGCGCGCGCCTTCGAGGTGCGCGCCATGTGGCCCCTGCTCGACCCGGCGGCGATGGGCGACAGCCTGGGCATCCCCACCTGGCTCTACGGCCACGAGCCGCCCAACCCCTTCGCCACGCGCATCGCGAAGTACTTCGCCAACAGCGTACGCGAGGAGGGCCTGCTCACCATCGCCCGGGGCGGCGTCGTCTATTCACCCGGCAGCGCGGGCACCGTGCAGGAGATCTTCCAGGACGCCTGCCAGAACCACTACAACACCGTGGGCGTCATCAGCCCCATGCTCTTCCTGGGCCGCGAGTTCTGGACGAAGACGCGGCCCGTGTACCCGCTGCTGGAGCACCTGGCGCAGGGACAGGAGTACGCGCGGCACCTGCTGCTCACGGACTCGAAGGAGGACATCGTCCAGGCGCTCGTGCGCTTCGACCAGGGGCGCGAGGCCCTGGCGCGGGCGGGCTGACCGCGACGGCTCAGCCCTGACTCGCGACCAGGGTGACGGCGTTCAGGTTCACGAACGCGTCCCGCTTCACCCCGTGCTTGAGGAAGTCCTGCACCGCCCGCGCGAGCGTCGCGGCCAGCAGGCCCAAGAGGGGCAGGTGCTCGCCGCCCTCGCAGGTGGCCTGGCCTTGCGTGTCCTCGGCGTCGGGCGTGAAGCGTTCATCCCAGCGCACCAGTCCGAACATGCCGTCCGCGGACACCGCGCCGTGGACCAGCGGCGTGCCCGTCTTCCGGGCGTGGTCGCTGAGCAGCTGGCGGCTGTCCTGGTTGTCGAAGGCGTCCACCAGCAGGTCCGCGCCCTTGCACAGCGCCTCCACGTTGTCGCGCGTGAGGCGCACGCCGAAGGACTCCGCCTTCACGCCGTGCAGGTTGTGCAGCTGGAGCTTCAGCGCCTCCGCCTTGTTCTTTCCGACGGACGGCTTCACGTAGGCCTGCGACAGCAGGTTCTTCGACTCCACCCGGTCGAAGTCGATGAACACCAGCGTCGCGTCCAGGTTGCGGCACAGCAGCGCCGCCGTGGACCCGATGGCCCCCACGCCACAGAAGAGGATGCGCATGGTGGCCGCCCTCAGCACGCCCCGAAGGGCACCTTCGGACGCAGATAGATGCGCTCCTCGCCGTGCGCGCCCCGGAAGCGGTCCACGACGTAGTGCTGGAAGGCTTCGTCCCCCAACTGGAAGCGGTGCAGGCCCGGCACTCCGCCCGAGCGCACCAGCTCCACCGCGATGCGGCGCACGTCCGCGTCGCTGATGTGCCGCTCCAGCTCCACCGGCACGTCCGCCGAGTGGCCGTCATAGGTGATGTTGAGCGTCGCCATGGTCGCGTGCCTCCAGGGAAGAGAACCCTGGCCCGGGACGGCGCCCCCGGACGCCTCCTGACAGCCCGGCCGCGTGAGCAGCCGCGCCCTGGCCTCCGTCGCCGCCTGGACGTGGGGAAGGGGAGCGGCCGTCACCTTCCGGCCAGAGGATGCACAGTGTAGGGCTCACGGGAGGAGACGCATGGAGTCACCACGAGCACCGCACCCCTGGAACGTCACGCCCACGGAGGCCGTGGCGTTGCAGAAGCGCCTGCGCGAGCAGCTCATCCTCGAACCGCCTCCGGGCCTGCGCGTCACCCGCCTGGCGGGCGCGGACATCTCCACGGAGAAGGGCAACGACACGGGCTATGGCGGCATGGTGGTGCTCGACGCACAGACGCTTCAGCCGGTGGCCCGCGCCGTGGCCACGGCGACGCTGACGTTCCCCTACGTCCCCGGCCTGCTGTCCTTCCGCGAGCTGCCGGTGCTGGCCGCCGTCTGGGAGCGGCTCACCGTCCGCCCGGACGTGCTCGTCTTCGACGGCCAGGGCACCGCGCACCCGCGACGGGTGGGCATCGCCTGCCACGGCGGGCTGCTGTTCGACATCCCCTCCATCGGCTGCGCCAAGTCGCTGCTGGTGGGCACGCCCGGGAAGCTCGCGGAGCGGCGGGGCGCCACGTCCCCCATCACCCACAAAGGTGAGGTGGTGGGCATGGCGGTCCGCACCCGCACGGGCGTCAGCCCCGTGTATGTCTCCCCCGGCCACCGCATGGACCTGGACACCGCCGTGGAGTGGGTGTTGAAGGTCAGCCCCCGCTACCGCGAGCCGGAGACGACGCGCCACGCGCACCGGCTGGTGAACGCCTTCCGCCGCGCGGGCGGTGAGGCCGCGGAGATGGCGGAGGGGAGTCCCGGATGAAGCCCGTGGGGTTGATGCTGGTGGTGGCGGGCCTGGGGCTCGCCGTCGTGGGCCTGCTGGTGTGGGCCGGCGCGTTCTCCTGGTTCGGCCGGCTGCCGGGAGACATCCGAGTGGAGAGCGGGAACACGCGCGTCTACGCGCCGCTGGCGTCCATGCTCCTCATCTCCGTGCTGCTGAGCCTGGGCGCCTGGGTGGTCCGCCGCTTCTTCTAGGCCCGAAGTCTGTCCACGGATTGAGAAGGCGAGAACCCTGACGGGCCGCCCCTGCCGGAGGCGCACCGGAGAAACCTGTCCGACAGTCGGACAGGTTCTGGACCCTCGCGCCCGGCGGGGCCCGGGCGGATTTCCTCTCAAGGATGCGCGCCCTTCGCGTCTGTCCGACAGGAATGACCTCGCGGGTTGGCCGTCTGCTGTCCTGGTGGGCAGGAGGGGCC
>NZ_RAVY01000027.1:0-66922 GCF_003611625.1 Corallococcus sp. CA054B | reverse complement strand
GAAGAACAGCGTGATGCCCACCACGCAGGCCCCGGTGGCGGCCCCCCCCACGGGGGCACCCGCGGCGGGCAAGGTGCGCTTCCGGCTGATGAGCCAGCCGTCCGGCGCGCGCGTCTACTACAAGGGCAAGGAGAAGGGCGTGACGCCCTTCGTGATGGAGCTGCCCCTGGGCAGCGAGGGCAGCATCACCGCGGAGCTGACCTTCGCGCTGGAGGGCTACCAGACGGAGACCATCATCACCGGCGGCTCCGGTGAGGTGGTGCTGTCCCAGAAGCTCACCAAGCGCCGGGGCGGCGGCGAGCGCCCGAGCCGCGTGGACCTGGCCACCGCCTCCACCCCCGAGGACTTCGAGAACGTGGCCCCGGCGACGCCGGGTGGACTCGCGGCGCCGGTGATGATGCAGGTCGCGACCCCGACCACCCCCGCGGCGGTCCCCGCCACGACGACGGACAAGGCGATGGGCGCGTTGGGCGCGTCCGCCGCGGCGCCGGTCAGCGCGGCGGGCAGCCTGGCGGTGCCGTCGCTCACGACTGGCGCGCTCGCGCCCGTCAACCCGAACGCCGTCATCCCCTTCAACGACGCCATGGAGCGGCCGACGCTGGTGGAGGAGGGCCGGGACATCGCCTACACGCGCGAGGCGCTCGCCATCAAGGCGGAGGGGCTCGTGGCGGTGCGCTGCACCATCACCAACAAGGGGCGCGTGGAGAACTGCCGCATCCTGAAGATGGTGCAGCACATGGACAAGGCGGTGCTCGACTCGCTCCAGTCGCGCGTCTACAAGCCCATCCAGTACCAGGGCCGCCCGGTGAACGTGGACTACACGTTCACCATGCGGCTCGTCTCCCCGCGCCGCTGAAAAGCGCGACGCACCTCCACCGCGTCCCCCTTCTCATCAAGGGCCGGTGGAGGGCACGAGCGGCGGCGACGGTGGGACGGACGGGGTGGCGCCTCCCGGAGGCACGCCCCAGTCCACCACCGGCCAGCCCCGCCGCCGGGCCTCGCGGCGCAGCCGGTGGTCCGGGTTCACCACCACCGGGCGCCCCACCACTTCCAGCACCGGCAGGTCGGAGTACGAGTCCGTGTAGAAGGCGCACGCGGACAGCGGCACCCCCGCCTCCTTCGCGGTGGCCTCCGCGTAGAAGCGCTTGCCCTCGCCGAAGCACACGGCCCCCAGCGGGCGCCCGGTGTGCAGCCCCGCGGCGTCCACCTCGAAGCGGTTGCAGAGCACGCCGTCCAGGCGAAGCTCGCGCGCCACCAGGTCGGACAGGTAGCCCGAGGAGGACGTCAGGAGCACCAGCCGGTCCCCGACCTCGCGGTGGGCTTCCAGCGCGACCAGGGCCCCGGGCCGGTACTGCCCGCGCACGGCCTCCGCGTAGAAGTCCGCGGAGCGCGCCTCCAGGGCCTTCGCGTCGGAGCCCGTGAGCAGCGCCGTGGCGCGCAGGAGCACGTCCTGCATGGCCACGAAGCCCAGGTGATAACGGGCGAGCAGCATGCTGGCGCGCAGGGCCTCCCAGCGGGAGATGTGGCCCAGCGCCAGCTCGCGGCGCACCCAGAGCGACGCGGAGTTGGCGGCGAGCAGCGTCCTGTCCAGGTCGAAGAAGGCGACGGCCACGGTCAGAGTCTAACCGCGCGGTCCGCCCGGGGCAGCGCCGGAGAGGCCGGCCCGAGGGGCCGTTGACCGCCTGCCCCTGCGCATCAGCGCCACGCTCCAGAGCAGCACGGCGGCCACGCCCGGCCCTCCCGCGGAAGCGCCGCAGCCGGTGCCCTTCCCGTCCGCCACGAGCTTCAGGCCCGGGTCCTCCGGAACGCGGCACTGCGTGGGCGGCAGACCGCGCGGGTAGGCCGAGCAGAAGCCGGCCGCGGAGCCCGCGTCGATGACCCGCTTGGACGTCTCGCCCTGAGCGGCGGTGTTCTCCATGGTGGAGCCCGCGGAGAAGACATGGTCCAGCCCGACAACGTGGCCAATCTCATGCGTCATCGTGTTCTGCACGTCCGTGGCGACGCAGTCGGTGGACGGGGGGCCCGAGCACGGCGGCCCGTTCACGGTGGTGAAGAGGAAGCTGGGGCCGTAGTCCGTCTCCGCCGCGTTGAGCTCGATGTCCGAGTCCACCACGCGCCCGTCCTTGAAGCTGAACGACGACGTGGTGAGCCCGATGGTGGCGCCCCCGTGCGCCCAGCACTGGTAGACGTTGCCGCACGTCTCCTTCTCCCAGCACTCGTCATCCGGCGGAGCGACGTCCTGGCAGTTGCGCTCGCGGAAGGTGACGACGTTGTAGTTGTCGAAGGGGTGCTCCTCGTCGTAGCCAATGTGGACGGAGCGAGACCAGTCCTCGCCCCGGATGAAGCGGAAGTCGCTGCACGTCGAGGACAGCGCCCGCCACGCGTCGAAGGCCGCCTCGATGGCGGCGAACTCCGTGTCCCCGGGCGTGCGCGTGCTGCCGGCCGCGTCCAGGTGGTAAACGTAGTCACGCCCCGGCCACACCAGGCACAGCGGCCGGCCCGGCACGAGCGTGCGCTTGAAGTCCTGCTGCGCGCCCGCCGCTCCCGCGCACAACAGCACTCCCAGGAGCAGCAGGCGATGGCTCACCGTCCACCCCGCCGGCGGCGCGCCAGCAGCGAGGCCGCGGCCAGGAGCGGCAGCACCGCCAGTCCGCCGTTCGCCGCGGAGCAGCCGTCGTCGTCATCCCCGTCACCGTTCCCATTGCCGTTCCCGCTGCCCTGCACCGGGAAGCAGGGCTGGCTCGCGCTGCCCTTGGGATACGCGGCGCACACGAAGCTGCGCGAACCGGGGTCGATGTTGCGCTTGGACGTCTCGCCCGGAGGGGCGCTGGGGTTCATCGTGGAGCCCGTCGCCAGCGTGTGGTCCAGGCCCACGAAGTGGCCCACCTCATGGGTGGCCGTGTTCTGCACGTCCGTGTCCACGCAGTCCGGCGTGGCCACGATGCCGCACGGGCCGCCGTTGCCGGTGGTGAAGTTGAAGCGCGCGGCGTTGAAGGAGATGTCCGAGTCGTAGACGACGCCCGTGCGCTCGTCGTACGTGGTGAGCGTGATGGCGATGGTGCCGTCGCTGTCATCCCAGCAGTCGTAGGTGTTCGCGCACGTGTCCTCGGCGAAGCAGGCGTCGTTGGCGTCCACGACCTCGCGACAGGCGCGGCCCCGGAAGAGGATGAGGTTGATGTTGTCGCCGGAGCGGTTGTAGCCCACCGTCCGCGAGTTCACGCGCGAGCCCTCCGCCAGCGTCAGGTTGCCGCAGCTGGCGAAGATGTCCTGCCAGCTCTGGAACGAGCGGGTGATGGCGTCGAACTCCGTGTGGTTCGTCACCTTCGGGTTGCCCACGGTGCTCTGCTGATAGGTGACCTTGGACTGCGTCCAGTACAGGCACTGCGTGGCCTCATCTCCGGGGGACACGCGGCTGCGCACGTACGGCGCGGAGCTCTGTCCCATCACCGCCGCCAGCACCACGAACGACGCGAGCGCGCCCATCACTTCGTCCCCTTCTTCGCGGGCGCCGCCTGCTGCGCCTGGACCGCCGCGCGCACGGAGGCCTTCAGCTCCTCCAGCGTCACCGGCTTCGCGCTGGACGCCGTCTCCTGGCGCGTCTTCGGATCAATCAGCACCGCGTCCCCGGTGGACGCCGGCACCGCCATCGCGCCCGGGCCGGTGCGCTTCACCTGGTACTTGCCCTGCGCCATGCCGGACAGCTGGAACGCGGCCGCGCCGCGCTTCTCCAGGAAGACGACGACCTCCTCGCCCTCGGAGAAGGACGCGAGCCCCCCCACCACCTGGCCAATGTCCCCCACCCGGCCTCCCGGCTGGGTGACGACCACCGTGCCGCCGGGCTGCCCCTTGAGGGCCTCCGTCACCTCAATCTCCACGTCGGTGACGATGCGGCGCTTGTCACCGCTCCAGCGGCTCTGCACGCGCCGGACGACACCCTGCACCACCGCGTCGGACGTCTGCGCCATCTGAGGCAGGTCCGTCCGCAGCATCGTGGTGGCCCCCACCGGCAGCCCTCCGAGCAGGGTGGCCAGCACCACCGTGCGAACCGCGTGTCGAATCGACATGGATAGTCTCCTTGGCCGCGCAGCCTAACCCCAAGCAGGCGGCTTGCGTTGACCCTCGTGCACCCGTCCTGCTATCGCGCGCCTGCCCATGGCTCCGTCAAAACCCCGCGTCCGCTTCGCTCCGTCACCTACTGGATACCTCCACATCGGAGGCGCCCGTACCGCGCTCTTCAACTACCTCTACGCGAAGCGCTACGGCGGAACCTTCATCCTGCGCATGGAAGATACGGACCAGGAGCGCTCCACGCCCGAGTCCGTCCAGGCCATCCTGGATGGTCTCAACTGGCTGGGCCTGGACTGGGATGAAGGCCCCGGCAAGGAGGACCCGAAGTACGGTCCCTACTTCCAGACCCAGCGCCTGGACACGTACCGCGCGCACGCGGAGCAGCTCATCGCACAGGGCAAGGCCTTCCGGTGCTACTGCACCCGCGAGGAGATTGCCCAGCGCCGCGAGGCCGTGGAGAAGGAGAAGGGCCAGGGGTCCTACAAGTACGAAGGCACCTGCCACGACCTGAAGGCCCCGCCCCCCGGCAAGAAGCTGGAGGACGCCGTCATCCGCTTCCGCATGCCCTCCGGCGAGGGCACCGTGTCGTTCACCGACAAGGTGCTGGGCACCATCACCAAGCCGTACTCGGACCTGGATGACTGGGTGATGATGCGGGCGGACGGCATCCCGCTCTACAACTACGGCTGCGTCATCGACGACCACCTGATGGACATCACCCTGGTGTCGCGCGGCCAGGAGCACATCAACTCCACCTTCCCGCAGCTGATGCTCTACCAGGCGCTGGGGTGGGCCCCGCCGGAGTTCGCGCACCTGCCGCTCATCCTGGGGCCGGACCGCGAGAAGCTCTCCAAGCGCAAGCATCCGGAAGCGGACGTGATGCTGCACAAGCGCACGGGCATCATGCCGGAGGCCCTGCTCAACTTCGTCACCCGCCTGGGCTGGAGCCACGGCAACGACGAGGTCATCAGCCGCGAGCAGATGGTGGAGTGGTTCGACTTCGACGGCGTGGGCAGCACCTCCGGCGTATGGAACCCGGAGAAGCTCCAGTGGCTCAACCAGCAGTGGTTCAAGCTCCTGCCCCCGGCCGTGGTCGCGGAGCGGCTCGTCCCCTTCCTGGAGGCCCGCGGCTTCCAGGCGAAGGGCGATTCTCGCCTGGAGCCGCTGGTGATGGCGCTGCGCGAGCGCTCGCGCACCCTGGACGAGATGGCGAACACCGCGTCCATCTACTTCAAGAGCGGCGTCGCCCTGGATGAGAAGGCCGCCGCCAAGCACCTGAGCGGGGACTCGCTCAACCTGCTGCGCCAGGCCCGGGAGAAGCTGGCCGCCCTGCCCGCCTGGACGGTGGAGCCGCTGGACGGCGTGGTGAAGACGGTGAGCGAGGCGGCCCAGGTGGGCATGGGCAAGGTGGCCCAGCCCCTGCGCGTGGCCATCACCGGCAACACCACCAGCCCCGGCATCGGGGAGACGCTGCTGCTCGTGGGGCGCGATGAAGCCCTGCGGCGCATCGACGCGGCGCTCTCTCGCGGGACGTGAGATTGACGGTGGACGCGGGCATCGCCGGGCCCTATCTTGGCCGGCGATGACGCGACCGCTTGACAGCCTGCGACCCCATTTCTATAAGGCGCGCCCGCTCGGGGCGGTGCTGCTGGCCCTCTGGGCAACGGCTTCCGGCGCCGAGCTGGTGAACGGCGCACAGATTCCGGATGGTGCCCAGAAGGTGGGCGAGAACAGGTATCGGGCTTCGCGAGACTTCGAAGCGACGCTCGATTACTACAAGAACGTCTACCCGACCTCGAGCTACCCGAGGCGGTCGATCGTCAACCAGCCGGGCGTCAAGGCCGTGCACATCTCCAACCCCTCCGGGAAGAACTTCGAGGGGCTGAACATTTACGAAGCGAACGAAGAGGTTCGCATCTATGTCGTCCCGCTGCAGGGGGCGGCGAAGCCGGCGAAGAAGAACGAAGGCAAGCCGGTCAGGAAAACGAAGTAGTTGAAGTCAGCAGCAGAAGTCGGTAGTAGAAGCGCCCGCAACACCGCAGCACGCAGCGCCTTGGGGAATCGTCTAACGGCAGGACAGCAGACTCTGACTCTGCTTATCTAGGTTCGAATCCTAGTTCCCCAGCTGAAAATCTCCGGTTGACTGGCTGAAACGGAGAATGTAGGAAGCAGCAGCAGAAACGAAGTGGTTGGAAGCGGTTGTAGGGAAGAAGCCGGCCCTGTCGTCTAGTGGTTAGGACGGAGCCCTCTCACGGCTCAAACTCGGGTTCGAATCCCGGCAGGGTCACTCAGGAACGCCCACCTTCGGAAACGAAGGTGGGCGTTTCGCTTTGCGGGCTACGGCACTCCGCCCTGCCCTCGCGGACAGCCCTCCGGCGGTGCCGCGCCCAGTCATCTGGACGCGGACCGGGGTTCCGGTGGCCCCGAGGCTCGGGCGCTGCTCCTCGTCAGTTCGGGGTCGCGATGCTCTGGCGGAAGGTGTCGAGCGCGGAAGTGAGCCGCTCCTGGGCGCGCTGGATGCCCCGGCGCATCAGCAGCATGCGCACCTTCTCCGGCAGGATGCGGGCGGCGTTGGACTGGCCATAGCCCACCAGGTCCATGCGCAGGGTGATGGCCTCCAGCAGGTCGCTCAGGTCGGCGTCCTCGCCGGCCAGGAGCACCACGTCCGGGGAGCGGCCCTGGAGCCGCTCCGCCAGCGTGTGCCACTGGGGGTCGCCGGTCTCCACCACCACCACGTCCGCGCTCTCCAGCTGGGGGGAGTACGGCGGCAGCTCCACCACTTCGAAGGACGCATCGCGCAGCACCTTCACGGCCTCGGCGCTGCCCACCACCGCGACGTTGCCGCTGTGGCCCATGCGCACCGCCTGCTCGTAGTTGCGCAGCTCCGTCTCCAGCGCTTCGTGCGCGGGCTCGGGAGCATCCCGCCCCGCGTCCAGCAGCGCGGCGGCCTGCCGGGCCATCTCCCGGGCGCCGTCTCGCGTGCGCACCCGCTCCGAGCGGCGCTCCAGCGCGGCGCGCACCTTGGCGCGCAGCACGCGCAAGTCGTCGAAGGGCTTCACGATGTAGTCGCTGGCACCGGCGGCGAACGCGGCGATGACGGACTCGGAGCTGGCGTAGGCGGTGATCATCACCGCCTCCAGCGCGGGCTGCATCCGCCGCGCTTCCGCGATGAGCTCCACCCCGCCCATGCCGGGCAGGTTCTTGTCCGTCACCAGCACGTCGAAGCGCTGGTCCTTCAAGAGGACGAGCGCCTCCTCCGCGCTGCCCACGGGAGAGACGATGAGGTCCGCCTCCCGCCCCAAAAGGCGCACGCAGATGTCGAGCACCACTGGCTCGTCATCCACCAGCAGCACCTTCGAGGCGAGCGTCCCCCGCCCTTCCCCTTCACCTTCACCGGTCTCGAACGGGAGATCCATGAATTGGGAGGATCGCACAGCTCTCGTCCAACTTCGAGGGTGGGAAACAGGCATGCCCACTATGCTCTCCCGGTGAGCTTCGAAGACGCGCTGCGGGAAAACCGGGTGCCACCGCGGCTGGGCGACGTGCGGCTTTTCTACGACGGGGGCCGGCTGGTGGGGGAATCCCTACCCCCTGCCTGGACGCTGCGGCTGCTGCCCACGCTCCTCGTGGTCCTGGCCGCCGTGTGCACGGGGGTGGGGTTCTGGCTGCTCGTCCTGGACACGGCCCGGACGCCGGGCGCCGCGACCCTGCTGCTCGTGCTGGCGGGGGGCCTGGTGGGCGGCGCGCTGATGCTGGAGGCGCGGCTGCGGCGGCGCCGCTTCGTGCTGCACTTCAAGACGGAGTCGCTGCGGCTGGAGACGCTCGCGTGGGCCCCGGGCGCGGCGCGCACGGAGGTCTTCCCCTTCGACGACGTGCGCGCGGTGCACATCGTCCAGCCTCCGAAGGGCGGATACGCACTGGTGGTGGAGTACGGCCCGGAAACAGCGCCCCGACGCGCACTGCTGGTGCGGGACGTGCGGGCGAAGGAGAGCGACACCCTCTACCGGGTGTGGCGGCTCCTGCACAACGCCTTCGGGCTCAAGGGAGCGGGGCTCGCTTGAAGGTGAGCTCGATTTCGGTGCCCTCGCCCGGCGTGGACGACAGGCGCAGCTGACCGCCGAACTGCATCACCAGCTCGCGACAGATGGACAGGCCCAGCCCCGTGCCAATGCCCACGGGCTTCGTGGTGAACAGCGGCTGGAACACCTTCTCCTGGAGCGCCAGGGGGATGCCGCAGCCGTTGTCCGACACGGTGAGCACCACGTCCTCGTCGCGCGCCGCCCACCGCACGTCGATGCGGCCCGGACGGCCCGTGCCCTCCATGGCCTGCGCCGCGTTGACGATGAGGTTGAGCAGCACCTGGCACAGCTTCACCGGCCCGAAGACGATGCGGATGGGCTCACCGTTGCTGGTGAGCCGCGCCCGGTCGCGCACCTCCGCTCGCGCCAGCTTCACCGCGAAGGAGACGACCTCCGCCACCTCCGCGGTGGCCTCCATGTCCTCGCCGCGCGCCTGCGCGCGCAGGCCCAGCGCCACCCCGCGCAGGTGCGTGGCGCCCTCGGACAGGTCCTTGATGAGCGACGGCAGGTCCTCGATGGTGGAGGACACCTCCGCGTCCGGATCCGTGGCCAGGTGGCGCGACACGTACTGCACCACCCGCTCCATGTCGCGCTGGAGCGACGACACGTTCTGCGTGAGGTAGCCCACCGGGCCCATCAGCTCGTGCGCGATGCCCGCCGTCACCTGCCCCAGCGTGGCCAGACGCTCGGACTTCATCATCCGGCCTTCCACTTCGCGGATGCGCAGCTCCAGCCGGGCAATCTTGAGCGCGTCCTCCAGGGCCGCCAGCAGCTCCGCGCGGTCCCACGGCTTGACGAAGTAGCGCGTCACCTGGCCGCGGTTCACCGCGTCGATGACGGCCTGCATGTCCGCGTACGCCGTCACCAGCATGCGCCGGGCGTCCGGCGCGATGGAGCGGGCGCGCTCCAGCAGCTCCACGCCCGTCATCCCCGGCATGCGCTGGTCGGACAGCACCACGCCAATCTCCGAGCGCCGCTGCTCCAGCAGCGCCAGGGCCTCATTGGGGGACGAGCACCGGAAGATGCGAAACCGCTGCCCGAAGTTGGCGTCGAACACCCTCAGGTTGAGGGCATCGTCGTCCACGTACAGCACGGCGGGCAGGTCCGAGGCGTTCATGGAGCTCCTCCAGACCGTGGCTTCCTCATCCGGAAGACAGGCTGGTCGCGCCGAAGATAACGCGCACGTCCGTCAGCGCGCCTGGGGGTACCTTGTACCCAGGCCGAAAGCGAACGTCGCAAACAGGACACCGCCTCAGACGGAGGCGTTCCCGAGCGCGAGGGCGACCGTGTCCACCGACGGGAAACGGCCCCGCGGCAGCGTGCCCAGGAGCGACACCACGTGGGAGGGCGCCTCGTTCTCGCGCGCGACCCAGACCAACTGCTCCGCGGTGAGCGGATACACCGCGCCGCGCAACGCCTGCTGCAGCGAGTGCGCCAGGGACACCGCCGGAGCCAGGGGAACCGGTGAAGGCTCCACCTCCCGCAGTCCAAGTCCCAGGCGCTCGCGAGTCATGTCGTCGTTCATTGAGTGAGAAGTTAAGCAGCGAACCACGCCGCCTGCCGACCTTTTTTCGCCGTCCGAAGGGAGTCAGGCAGGCAGGCGCTCTGCCCCTCCATCCCACCGGGTGGCCACGCCAGCGTGGGCATCCCACCGTACCGCCACGGAAGTCCTACCCACGCCCCCGACACCGGGGAGGAGTGACGCACCATGGCGAACAAGAAGAACGAGGACGTGAAGCCGGTGAAGCACGTGGAAGCCACGCGTCCGGAGCCGTGGCCCGGCATCCAGGGCCGCAGCCGCGAGCACGAGGAGGAACTGGAGACGGGCACGCGCCGCGCGGAACAGGCGGACGTCACGGAGGCCCAGCGCAAGTTGGAGAAGGACGTCGAGAAGGACGAGCCGACGCGGGAGTAGCCCAGGCCATGCCCCGCCCCCGTGCGTGTCACACGGGGGCGGAGGCGGCGGACCGCTCGACCGCTAGAACAGCAGCCGCGAGGGGTGCTCCAAGAGCCCCTTCAGCTCGCGGAGGTACTCCGCGCCGGTGGCCCCGTCGATGACGCGGTGGTCACCCGACAGCGTCACCGTCATCATCTTGCGCACCGCCAGCTGGCCGTCACGCACCACGGCCTTCTCCGCCACGGCGCCCACCGCGATGATGGCGGACTGGGGCGGGTTGATGACGGCGATGAACTGGTCGATGCCGTACATGCCCAGGTTGCTCACCGTGAGCGAGCCGCCGTTGTACTCGGCCGGCTTCAGGGCGCGCTTGCGGGCGCGCTCCGCCATGTCGCGGGACTCGGCGGAGATGGCCTGCAGGCCCTTGAGGTCCGCGTCGCGGATGATGGGGGTGATGAGCCCATCCTCGATGGCGACGGCGATGCCCACGTCCACGGTGCCGTAGTGCAGCACCTGGTCGCCCTGGAGCGACACGTTCATCTTCGGTGAACGCCGCAGCGCGATGGCCGCCGCCTTCACGATGATGTCGTTGACGGACACCTTGAGGTCCAGCGCCTTGGCCTCCTCGCGGATCTTCACCGCGGCGTCCATCTCCACTTCCACCGTGAGGTAGAAGTGCGGCACGCCGGGCTTCACTTCCGACATGCGCTGGCCAATGACCTTGCGCATGGAGGACATGGGCACCGCCTGCGGCTCCGGACGCGCACCGAAGGCGCGAACCTCCGGCTGCGCGGCCTTCTTCGCCGCCGGCGCCTGGGCGGGAGCCTTCGCCAGGCCCTGGCCCAGCGCCTGCTCCACGTCGCGCTTCACCACGCGGCCCAGCGGCCCCGTGCCGCGCACCTGGCTGATGTCCAGCCCGCGCTCCTGGGCCATGCGCTTCGCCAGCGGGCTGGCACGCAGCCGGCCGCCAGCGCCGGAGGCCGGAGCCTGGGGCTCGCGGCGCAGCGGGACGACCTGTCCCCCGGCGGGCGCGGACGGAGCCGCGGCGGCAGGGGCTTGGGCAGCGGCCTTGGGCGCGGCCGCCGGAGCGGAAGTCCCCGCTTTGGCGCCCTTGGGCGTGAGGAACGCGATGGGCGCGCCGACCTTGGCCATGTCGCCCGCCTGCACGGTGATGCGCGCGAGCGTGCCGTCGTCGTAAGCCTCCACCTCGAGGTTGGACTTGTCCGTCTCCACCTCGGCGATGGCGTCACCAGAGGAGACCTTGTCCCCCTCCTTCTTCAGCCACTTGACGATCTTCCCCTCCGCCATCGTCGGGGAGAGGGACGGCATCAGGATGGCAATCCCCTCGCCCGCGCCGCTGGCGGCGGGAGCCGGGGCCTGCTCGGGAGGCTTCGGGGCGGCGGCAGGAGCGGCGGCCTTGGGGGCCTCCGCCTTCTGGGGCGCAGGGGCCGAAGGCGCACCACCGGTGGCCTTCTCACCCTTGGCGCCGAGGAAGCCGATGGGCGAACCCACCGTGGCGACCTCGCCCTCGGGCACGGCGATTTCAATGAGGTAGCCGTCGTCGAAGGCTTCCACCTCGAGGTTGGACTTGTCCGTCTCCACCTCGGCGATGGCGTCTCCGGAGGAGATCTTGTCTCCCACCTTCTTCAGCCATTTGACGATCTTCCCCTCCTTCATCGTCGGGGAAAGGCTGGGCATCTGGATGGGCGTCGCCATACGCGTTCAGGCTCCCTCGCGGTACAGGACCTTCTTGATGGCGGCGATGATCTTGGGCGCGTCCGGCTGGGTCGCGTTCTCCAGGTTCGCCGCATAGGACATGTTCACATCCAACCCGGTGACGCGCACGACCGGCGCGTCCAGGTCGTCGAACGCCTGGGACTGGATGAGGTCCACCACGGACGCGCCGACACCGGCCAGCGCCCAGCCCTCCTCGCAGATGACCGCGCGGTTCGTCTTGCGCACGCTCGCGAGGATGGCCTCCTCGTCCAGGGGGCGCAGGGTGCGCAGATCCAGCACCTCCACGCTGATGCCTTCCTTCGCCAGGGCCTCCGCGGCCTCCATGCAGAAGTAGTACATCCGGCTCCAGGTGATCAGCGTGACGTCCGTGCCCTCACGCTTCACGTCCGCCTTGCCCAGCGGGACGATGTGCTCGCCCTCCGGCACCTCGCCCTTGATGGCGTAGAGGCGCTCGCCCTCGAACATGACCACCGGGTTCTCGTCCCGGATGGCGCTCTTGAGCATGCCCTTGGCGTCCGCCGGGGTCGCCGGGGCAATCACCTTCAGGCCGGGGAAGTGCGCGTAGTTGGCCTCCAGCGCCTGGCTGTGCTGGCTGGAGAGCCGGCCGCCCGCGCCGCCCGGGCCGCGGAACACGATGGGGCAGCGCAGCTGGCCGCCGCTCATGTGGCGCAGCTTGGCCGCGTTGTTGACGATCTGGTCCATCGCCAGGATGGCGAAGTTCCAGGTCATCATCTCCACCACCGGACGCAGGCCCACCGCCGCCGCGCCCACGGAGAGACCCGTGAAGCCCAGCTCGCTGATGGGCGCGTCGATGATGCGCGCGCTCCCGAACTTGTCCAGCAGGCCCTGGGACACCTTGAACGCGCCGTTGTAGCGGCCCACTTCCTCGCCAATGAGGAACACATTGGCGTCGCGCTCCATCTCTTCGGCGAGCGCCTGGTTCAACGCTTCGCGATACATCAACTCGGGCATCGTCGGCTCCGAACTCGAATCTCGAAAGGGTAGTGGCTTTAAGGGAACGGGGGCGCTAGCGGATGAGGCCCGCCTTCTTGTCCGCCTGCTCGGCCTCGGCGCGGGGCTCCAGGTCCCACGTCACCTTCAGCTCCTGGCCCGACGGGTACTTCGGCCAGTTGGTGACCTTCACGCCCAGCACGCGCTCGCGCGGGCGCACATCCTCCTCGCCCTCCTCCACGATGGTGTCGCGCCACAGCTCGTCCACGCTGGGCTCGGGCGACTCGTCGGCGAACTTCACCGCCGCGTCCACCGCGCGCTTCTCCTCTTCCTCGATGGCCTCGAAGTCCGCGTCCGTGAGCTTGTAGCCCTGCTTCATCGCGAACTCGCGCAGCTTCGGGATGGGGTCGTTCTTGCGCTCGTCCTCCACCTCCTGCTTGGTGCGGTAGTTCGCCGGGTCCGCCATCGAGTGGCCGCGGAAGCGGTACGTGTTCGCCTCCATCAGCACGGGGCCCTTGCCCGCGCGGCAGTACTCGGCGGCGTCCTTCACCGCTTCGTACATCTTGAGGACGTCCATGCCGTCCACCGCTTCGCCGCGCATGCCGTACGCGGAGGCGCGCTTGTGGATCTCCGGCACCGCGGACGTGCGCGCGATGGCCGTGCCCATGCCGTAGCGGTTGTTCTCGCAGATGTAGATGACCGGCAGCTTCCACTTCTGCGCCATGTTGAAGGTCTCGTGGAACGAGCCCTGGTTGGCGGCCGCGTCGCCGAAGAAGCACACCGTGACGCGGTCTTCGTTGCGGTAGCGGCTGGCGAAGGCCATGCCCGCCGCGAGCGGAATCTGCCCGCCGACGATGCCGTAGCCGCCGTAGAAGTGGTGCTCGATGTCGAAGATGTGCATCGAGCCGCCCTTGCCCTTGCTGTAGCCGGAGCCCCGGCCGAACAGCTCCGCCATGATCATCCCGGCGTCGCTGCCACGCGCCAGCGGCTGACCGTGGTCGCGGTAGGCGGACAGCATGTAGTCATCCGGGCGGATGGCCTCGTTGCAGCCCACCGCCACGGCCTCCTGGCCGATGTAGAGGTGGCAGAAGCCGGCGATCTTCCCCAGCGTGTACTGCTGGCCGGCCCGCTCCTCGAAGCGGCGCAGGAGGTACATCTTCCGGTACATCGTCAACAACAGGTCCTTCGAGTACGCGCTGGCCACCGCGGCATGCCTCCGTCTGGGCCGCCCCTGAAAACCCGAGGGGGAAGGGCGGCGAACGCCGTGCGCCTCTTAGCGCGCGGCCATGGGACTTCCAAAGCCTTTCAGAAACCGTCGTCCATCACGCCTTTCTTTCAGGCGCGGTGCGTCACGTCCTCCATGGAGAAATGCGGCACTGACACGATGCCATCCATCAATTCCACGGCACGTCCCGAGTGGTCCGTGGCCAGATGGATGACCGTCGCTTCTGGGAAGCGGTGACGGTAGTCATTGGCGTGCGTGGGTTCATTGTCGAACGCCGCCACCACGGTGCCCATGCGGCCCAGACGCGCGTGCGCCTCGCGCTTGAAGGCGTCGTCGTTCTCCGCGAGCGTGGGCTTCATGACCAGGTGCACGCGCCCGTCCGTGCCGGGGGGCGTCACCATCCCGCAGCGCGCGAGGCATGACACGGTGCCTTCACGCATCGCCTCATGGCGGCCCGTCAGGTAGACGACCTGCGCGCCCGTGGCGGCCACGGCCTGGGTGAAGGCCGCCGCGCCTTCAATCGCCTCGTCGGAGACGCAGTAGGCGCTCGTGAAGAAGCGCTCCTGCCAGAAGGCGCGCGCGTCCGCGTAGCGCTGCTCCACCTCCGCATCCTCCATGCCGCACGCGCGCATGGCGGCGCGCATGTCCCAGCCGGTGTCCCAGTGGCGCGGCTCGCACACGGAGAGCAATTGCAGGGACCGTGCGTCACCGTACTCGCGCAGGATGCGCGCCTGGCGGGGCCGGTTGTCGAAGAGGGTGGAGTCCAGGTCGAACGCCAGGACCGCCTGGGGGCCGAGCGAGCGGGCCTTCTCCAGGATGCTCCGGAGTGCCTCGCGCCAGTCCGGCCGCACGCGTTGCTTGAGATCTTCAAAAGCCATGAACGCCGGAAGATACATGCCCCCGGCGCGGGGCGGCCCATCAAATCACGCGCCCTGGCGCAACGCGGCCGGCCGGATGGGCACCGACCCCGCGGGCTCCGGGGCCCCCGCCGGCGCTGCCACCGGAGCCACCCCGGGAGCTTCGGGGGCCCGGATGAAGTTCTGCATGCGTTGGATGCCGTTGCGGTCCAACACCAGGCGGACCAGCTGCGCGGATTCGTGACGCACGCCGTCTTCCATCACCGTGAAGCGGAACACCAGGTCCACCGGGTAGCGCTTCGCGCCCCGGATGTGGCCCACGGAGAAGTCCTCCAGGTCCACGTACTCCAGCGCGAACTCTGGCTCGTCCATGTCGCGCAGGAAGCGCCCCACGTGCAGCCGCAGGATGTCCGTGACGCCCGTGAGGCCGCGCTCGGAGCGGGGCAGCAGGCGCGCGTCCAGCACGATGCGCTTCTGGTAGCGGATGACCGCTTCCGACAGCTCGCCCTGCGACACGGTGAGGAAGTCGTCCTGCAGCCGCAGCGACGACACCGCCTGCGGAACCTTCACCGCCGCGCCGTAGTCCACGCGCTCCTCACACGTGCCGATGGCGCGCGCCGTGACGGGGTCCACCAGGTCCGTGGTGCGGTCGTACAGGTGCGTGGCGGCCACGCGGCTGAACATGCGCCGCAGCCCTTCCTTGATGCGGTCCTTCATCATGTAGCCGACCACGGCCACCAGGAAGAAGTTGAGGCTCACCTGCGTGTAGCGGACCTGCGCCCAGAGCGCCACCGACGTGGCGAAGGCCATGGCCACGCCCGCCGCGATGGCGAACAGCACCTCCTCCCAGCCCTGCCGCCGCTGACGGCGGCGCGAGGACAGGAAGAGCACGTTCATGCAGAACTTCTTCAGGAAGCCCAGCCGCTGCATGTACTCCTCGTTGTCCCCCGTGGGGCTCAACACGGAGCGCAGCCGGTGCTCCTTGCGGTAGGACTCCTCGCGCAGCACCGCCTCCATCAGCCCCTTGCGCAACGGCAGCCACGGCCCCGTGCGCGGCAGCGAGTCCATGTCCGCCACCGCGCGGCGGAAGAACTGCTCCACCAGCAGGCTCACGTACTCGTCCACCAGCCGCAGCGACGCGCGCGTCTTCTCCTGGAGCTTCGCCTCACCGGTGGCGCGCAGCCACGCGCGGAAGCGCTCCAGCACCACGGGCACGGAGTCCCCCGCCTGCCGGACCACCGTCTCCAGGTCCACCCTCCCCGCCTCGCCCGTCTTCGCGTCACAGCGCGTCTCCACCGTGGTGGCGAACCGGCGCAGCGCGCCGCGCAGCACGCACGAGAAGAGCTTCGCCTGGTAGACGACGTCCGACTCCGGCGCCACGCCCGCGCGCTGCCACGCCTCCAGCTTCACCAGCGGCGAGCCCTCCGACGACAGGAGCTCTCCCAGCCCCATCACCGGCGTCTTGAAGCGCACGTAGTTGTGGATGTCCGCGTAGAAGTCCGCGCGAGGGTACGTCTCCGCGTCGATGTTCAGGCTCGACGGCAGGAAGAGGTAGGCCTCCACCAGGTAGCGCGTCTCGTCCGCGCCCGTGGGCTGGTACTCGAGCTTGATCTCGAACTGCTTGCGGTCGTGAACGTCAAACCGGCTGTGGAGTGCTTCGGGGGCCTGGGACACAAACTCCAGTCTACGTCACAGGCCTGTCACACGGGAGCCACCCTCACCGAAGGATGGAAAAGCGTCCGGGGTGACACACCCGGACGCACTCCCGTGGAGCCTCAACCGTTGGTACCCGTACGAGAAGAGGACGCGCCCGGCACGGCGCCCGGGACGACGTCGCCCACCGGCAGGGGCGCCGCCTTGGGCTGGGGCTTCGCGTTCCACACGCGCGACGCCAGCACCAGGCCCACGACGGCCAGCGGCAGCATGGCCAGGGGCCACGGCTTCCAGTTGGCGGGGTCCTTCATGGCGTCACCGGTGGGCAGGATGGCCCCGTAGACGAGCGCGTGGATGGCCGTGCCCGCGTACACCGCGCCGTCGATGATGCCCACCACGATGCCCGCGTTCTTCTTGCCGCCGAAGTCCATGGTGGCCGTGCCGGACAGCATGCCGTGCACGCCGATGACGCACAGGGACATGAACACCACGGACCAGCCGGCGCCCACCGTCCCCAGCAGGAACACCGCGCCGATGGCGCCCAGCAGCAGGCCCGCGTAGAGCACCGCGGACACGGGCCCCCGGCGCGAGTCGAAGATGCGGTCGCTGATGACGCCCGCGAACATGCCGCCCAGGATGCCGGCGACGCACGACAGCATGCCCCAGTTGGAGGCCACGAAGCCGCCGGACTCCCCCACCGCCTTGGCGTACTTGGGGAACCACTGCATCACCGCGTTGCGCAGGAAGCCGCTGCAGAACTCCACGCCCAGGATGATGAGGATGACGCGGTTGCTCAGGAGCTTGCCGAACAGCTGCGGCACGCTGAGCGCCGGGCCCGTCTCCCCGCTGGACGCGTCCGCCGTGTCGAAGTCCGGGTGGCCCGTCTGCGACGGCGTGTCGCGGATGACGAAGAAGTCCAGCACCAGGAAGCCCACGAGCAGCGCCGCGGGCACGAAGAACACCCACCACACCGGCGCCGCGTCCGCGATGAAGCGGCACCAGTCGAACGCGAAGTACAGGCCCAGCGAGATGAGGATGCCGAACACGCCGCCCAGCTGGCCGCGCTCGCGCACGTGGAACCACGACGCGTTCACCTTGACGATGGAGACCGCGCCGAAGCTCTGGAAGTACATGTTCACGCTGTAGAGGAACGCGAGCCACGCCACGACGCCGCCCGGCGGGGCCCAGCCGTTCTTCAGCACCGCGTACACCAGGCCGCCCATGGCGATGTTCGCCACCGCGCTGCCGCCCGCGGACAGCAGGATGGTGAAGCGGCCGCCCAGCTTGTCCGTCAGCGGGCCGTTGAGGAGGAAGGCCGCGCCGTAGGTCAGCGTCCCCCAGAAGAAGATGGTGGCGAAGTCCGCGTTGGACGTCTGCGCGCCCATGGCGCTGGTCGCCACGTTGACGTTGTAGCGCCCCATGTAGAGGAACGCGTACGTCAGGCCCAGGGGGAACCAGTTGAAGAAGCGGCGGCGGCGGAACGCATCGGTGTGCCCCAGCTCCACCTTCGGCAGCCGTGAGAGCACCAGGCCAATGGCCCCGAGCAGGATGATGATGGGGAGCAGCTGGGCCAGCCACGGGGGCAGCGACGACATGCGACGAACCTCGCCTGCTAAAGGAAGCGGAACGGGGCAGCACCCTACCCCGTCCGTCCTCGGCCCGGAAACAGCAAGCGGCTTTCAGGAGAGCCGGGCGAGCAGCCGCGTGAGGGAGACCTCCGTCTTCGCGTCCGCGATGTCACCGCGACGGCACGCGTCCAGCACCGCGGAGAGCGGCCGCCACTGAAGGTGGATGCCCTCCTCCAGGGGAGAGCCGTCCCCCTCCACCTCGCCCTGCGCCACGCCGGTGACGTCCACCGCGGCCGGGAAGACCTTCTCCGACAGGATGCCCGGCGCGAGGAAGAACGCGCCGCCCAGCAGTTGGATGTCCTCCGGCCGCACCGTGTAGCCCGCCTCCTCCTTCACCTCCTCCGCCGCGCGGCGGCGAAGCCCCTCCTCGCCCTTGTCGGCGGGCTCCAGCAGGCCCGCGACGATTTCCTCCACGCGCAGATGGCTCACCGTGTCAGGCACGGTCATGGACGCGGTCTGCTCGCGGCGGAAGTACGCCGCGGGGCGCAGGTTCATGCGAGTCAGGACTTCCACGTTTCCATCCGACCCGCGGCGGTAGATGAGCACCGACACCGCGTCCAACCGGGGCCGGTCCACCACATCCACCCGGTACACCGGAGACGACGAGCCATCCGCGCGCCGGTTGCGGCAGCGCAGCCGACGCACTCGGAGGAAACCTTCGTCACAACGCGCCGTGGCGGAGAAATCCTCGATGATCTCGATGTCAGTTACATTGGAACTGCTGGGACGCATGTCTGCCTGCTCTCCTGGTGTCCTGGTAGGTGGAGGTGCCACGGTGGCGTTGCTTGCCCGTGCACCCTTGATCCCGTAGGTTGCGCCGTCCTCAAGTCGTCACTCCCTACGAATCACGGATCCGCCACGAATGTGTCGCGCACTGCTCGGCCTCTTCTGCGCCTGCGCCCTGGCCCTCGCCTCGTGCATGCCGGTGCTGGAAGGCCAGGATTACCACCTTGAAGGTCAGGAGGTGCGGCTTACCCTCCTCCATACCTCTGACATCCACTCGCGGCTCGTCCCGTACGACTTCACGCCGCTGAAGACGGACCAGGACCTGGAGCTCATCCCGGAGGCCGGTCCCTTTGGCGGTGCCACGCGCATCGCCTCCATCCTCAAGCGCGAGCGCGCCAAGGGCGACCGCGTCCTGCACCTGGACTCCGGTGACTGCTTCCAGGGCGCGCCCATCTTCAACGTGAACACGGGTGAGGCGGAGTTCCGCTTCCTCTCCGAGTCCCGTCTGGACGCCGCCGTGGTGGGCAACCACGAGTTCGACGCGGGCGCCCTCAACTTCGTCCAGAAGGCGCGCAACTTCGCCAACTTCCCGCTGCTGGCCGCCAACTACTACTGGGACGACCCGAAGACGACCGGCACCAACGGCGCCTCCATGGTGACCAACCCCTACACCATCCGGACGGTGAAGGGCCTGCGGGTGGGCGTCATCGGCATGGCGAACATCTCCTCGCTCAACTCCATCGTGGAGGGCGGCAACAGCCTGCAGGTGACGCCGCTGGAGCAGAACGAGGTCGCGCGCTCCTATGTGGAGCTGCTGCGCCCGGTGACGGACCTGATTGTCATCGTCAGCCACCTGGGCCTCACCGAGGATCAGGATCTCATCCAGGGCTACGAGGCCTACTATGAGTACGGCCGCGCGAAGCCCTACATCAACCGCGCGCACGACGCGTGGAAGGTGCTGGAGTGGTTCGGGCCGGAGGGCAACGACAAGTCGGTGGTGCGCGTGCACATCGCGGGCGTCAGCGGCATGGACGTGATCATGGGCGGCCACCTGCACGTGGTGCTCAACCCGCCGCAGCTGGTGACGGACCCCTCCGGCCGCAAGGTCGTGCTGTCGCACTCGGGCGCGTTCGCCAAGTACGTGGGCCGCCTGGAGCTGGTCGTGAAGATGCCGAACCAGAAGGGCGAGGGCGAGGGCGCCGAGGTCGTCAGCCAGGACTACCACGCGTTCCCGGTGGACGGCCTCTGGTGCAACGAGGCGATGCGCAAGTACCGCTTCGACGACAACATCTTCTGGGACCCGGGCGAGTTCATCAGCGCGCCGGGCGTGCGCGAGGCCATCGCGGAGTGCGGCCGTCAGGAGGACGCGCAGACGACGGACCTGCTCATCCCGTACCTGCTGGGCATGGACGTGAAGCTGCAGCTCACCTCCATCTTCTCCTACGCCCCCCTCGACGTGCAGCGGCGCAACAACTCCAACGGCGGTGACAGCCCCCTGGGCAACATCGCCGCGGACTCCATGCGCAAGCGCAACCGCGTGGAGGCGGAGATGGCGCTCACCAACTCCCTGGGCATCCGCGACAACCTCTACGCGGGCGTGGTGACGCAGGAGGCGATGTTCAACGTGTTCCCCTTCGAGAACACCATCAACATCATGTACCTGTCCGGCGTGGAGATGCAGGAGATGTTCGACTTCGTCACCGAGCGCTCCGCGGAGCGCGGGTGCGTGAGCCAGGCGCAGATCTCCGGCGCCCGCTTCACCATGGACTGCGCCCAGGTGCAGCTCAACGACCTGCGCATCGCGTGCACGCCGGCCACGGTGGCCACGGACTGCCCCCAGGAGAACCGCGAGGGCCACGCGCCCTGGCAGTGCCTGGAGGACACCGCGGGTTCGCGCTGCTGGGCGCACCCGGGCGTCGACATCGAGATCAACGGCAAGCCGCTGGACACCAACGGCACCTACAAGGTCGCGGTGAACGACTACATCGCCAAGGGCGGCTCCGGCTTCACGGTGCTCAAGCGCAACACCACGCGCATCGAGACGGGCATCAGCCTGCGCGACTCGCTCATCGGCTACATGCAGGGCTTCTGCAACTGCGACGACCTGCTCAACGGCCGGGAGACGTCCAGCAACGGCACGCGCTGCGGCTCGCTGGTCGACGGCCAGTGGACGGTGGACGAGAAGACGCTCAACTCCTGCAAGGTGTCCAAGGCCTTCGAGGAAGGGCTCGACAAGACCGTGGGCAGCTGCTCGTGCCGGGACCTGCTCAAGGTGACCGACGACCCCAAGGAGCAGCCGTCGGCCATGGCCCGGTGCGGTCTGCCGGACATGACGAAGCAGGCGGCCGTGGAGCAGTGCGCGCTGCCCCAGGGCCCCTACACCGGCCGCTGCACCTGCCGGGACCTGCTGACGGGGAGCAACCCCACCTGCGGCAACGTGACGAGCCAGCTGCGTACGTTCTGTGAGAAGCCCACAGCCATGCCCGTCGCGAGCGCCATCGAGGATGGCCGTATCGGGCGGAGGGTGAAGTGATGAAGAGACTCTTCCTGCTGTCCACGCTGGCCCTGGCGGCCGGCTGCTACACGAAGGAGTCCGAGGCTCCCACCGGACTCACCTCCTTCCGCGTGGAGGTGACGAGCATCACCACCGGAGGCTCCGCCACGACGCTGCTGCCGGTGGTGAACGCCTGCGTCGGGAAGTACGGCAACGACCAGGCCGCGGTGCCGCTGGAGGTGCGCGGCACCACGGACTGCCCCTACACCCTGCCCCGCTCGGACGTGGACATCGGTCTGTCCATCACCGCGCTGGACGGCACCGGCGGGGAGATGACGTCCTTCAACGGGCCGGTGTCCTTCCGGGTCATCCCGGGCGACCTCACCGGTGAGTACGGCCAGCGCTGGACGCAGCTCACCAACGGCAAGGGCACCGGCAGCGTGCGCGTGGCCCACCTGTACGGCGAGACGCACGTCTGGGTGCAGGACCAGGACCTGGAGCTGATCTACGCGGACGGCGGCGTCGTGGGTGACCTGTCCCAGCTGCCCCAGGAGCCGGCCACGCGCACCCTCGCGACCGGCCTGTCCCATGGCATCCGGTTCGAGGAGCCCGCCCTCTCCACCATCAACCTGCCCGAGGGCGGCTCGGAGACGAGCGTCTTCGTCAAGCAGTTCATGCGCGTGGGCCGCAATCCGGAGTCCGGCGAGCCGCTGACGCAGAACTGCGACCCGTCCGACCCCAACAACGGCAAGCAGATGATGCTGCTGGTGACGGGCACGGACTCCAGCGGCTTCTACGTCACGGACATGACGGCCTGCCGCGTGGCGGAGAAGAGCGTCGCGGGCGCGAACATCCAGACCGCGGAGCCGGACGGCTTCAACCCGGGCCGCTTCAACAGCATCTACATCTACAACTACTCCTTCCCGGAGGGGCTGGACTCGGGCGACCTGCTCTGGACGCTGTCCGGCACGGTGGCGGAGTTCACCAACACCACGCAGATGAGCTTCCCCTCGTGGACGCTGCGGGAGAACGTGCGCCTGCTGCCGCAGGACCAGTGGAACAAGTACCTGGACCAGGTGCCGCCCGTGGAGATCAACGGCCGGCTGTGCGGCTACAGCGGCTCGCCGTACCTGGACGACATCCTGTGCGGCTACAGCTACAAGAACTACAAGATGGAGAGCCTGGAGTCCTCGCTGGTGAAGCTGCGCCGGGTGAAGTTCCCCAAGGTGTTCCGCAACTGCGACGCCAACGGCAACAACGACATGCCCATGTTCTGCCCGTCGGGCAGCGGCGCGTCGCGCACCTGGCAGAACTGCTTCGAGGAGCCGCCGGATGATCCGGACCTTCCGGAGCGCAAGTGCGTCATCGACTGCACGCTGGGCATCGGCGAGTACGCCGGCACCATCTGCGCGGAGAAGACGACGTACACGAGCTTCGGTCAGTTCGTGGTGGAGATGAACGCCACCGGCCCGGCTTCCATGGGCATGGACGAGTCCGTCCCCAACCGCATCATGAACGTCAACGTGGGCACCACGGCCGTGCGGCCGGACAAGGCGCTGCCCCAGGGCTACCGGATGAACATCATCTGCACCCAGCCGGTGCACGCGCGCTTCGGCCCGGTGAGCGTGACGGCGGACCAGACGGACACGCTCATCCCGGCGAACACCCGCTACGAGTACACCCTGAAGGGCTCCGAGGTGACGGTCGCGCTGGTGCGCGACGACGCCGCCACGGCCAACGCCGCGTGCAAGGTCGCTCCGGACACGCGCTCGCGCATCAGCCTGCAGATCAAGGACGCGGTTCCGGACCTGAACCCGGACTGCAACGAGAACGACGCCGACGCGGCGAAGGCGCTCCAGTGCAAGCAGCTGCGGGCGGCCACCTTCGACGTCGTGGGTCACCTGAAGCACGTGGGTCCGGCGCGTCCGCGCTGGAACGTCCTGCCGAGAGACCAGGACGACATGTGCTGCTACCCCGGGCCCGGGATGGAGTGCCCGAAGCCCATCAAGCCGTGCCCGTAGTCGCCATTCACCTTTGAGCAGTCGCATTGAGCGCCCCGGCTGAACGCCGGGCGCAGGGAGGAGCGGTCTCCCCCGGACCGCTTCCTGGAGGGACATTGAAAACGTTGCAGACGCTGGCCCTGGCGGGCCTGACAACCCTTTCCGCGCCCGCTTGGGCCGGGGACTTCGTGGACACCCGTTTGTCGTTCGTCTTCGCGGACGACAACGTGCTGGCGGGCGCGGGAGAGACGACTCCCAACAGCCCGAACGCGCGCTTTGGCGCGGGCAACCAGAACACGCAGTTCTACGACAACTTCAACACCCGGTTCTCCGGCTTCGAGTCGCTGTCGAACGTCGTGCTCTACAAGCGCATGCCGGCGTTCTTCGAGGGCCTCACGACGGAGGCGGCCCTCACGCTGCTGGTGCTGGAGCGCCCGTCCGGCGGTGTCGACATCTTCGACAACTCCAGCTACGTGCGCCTGAACTACCAGCCGCCGGGCTGGGGTGAGAAGGAAGGCATTTCGCTCACCGGCTTCCCGGTGTCCGCGGACCGCTTCCGTCTGGGCTACGCGTACCGCATCTCCTGGGGCGGCAGCTCCATCTTCACCAACCGCGCCACCGCGACGGGTGTGCCGGGCGCCAAGTTCCAGGTGACGCGCGACCGCTGGTACGCGTACGTGGGCGGCAAGACGGCGCTGGTGCTCAACGACCTCATCCTGGAGCAGGAGACGCTCTACGGCGTGATGGCTGGCGCGGGCTGGGACATCCTGGAGACGCTGCGCGTGGAGGCCGGCGGCGGCTACTTCCAGAAGGGCATCGTCCCGGGTCTGGCGAACCAGTCCATCGAGGCGGGCGTCAACTCGGCCGGCGTGTCCGGGCAGGTCGTCTACCACGTGGGCGTGCCGGTGGGCACGAGCGTGGACTTCCGGCTCTACAAGAACGACCCGGAAATCTACCAGCGCTTCTTCGCGCCGGAGACGTACCCGGGTGGCCTGTCGTACTCCCTGTCGCTGGAGGGCAGCTACCTCACGCAGACCCTGCAGGACCCGGACAAGTTCGGCGCCACCAAGCCCCAGGGGGCCGTGGCGCTCGCCTTCCAGGGCCGCGCGAAGCTGAACCGGTTCCGCTTCAACGCGCTGGCGCTGGTGCGCAGCCTGTCCTTCATCCAGTTCGACGTGCCGGGCTTCCCCCCGTTCCAGGACTTCCCCACGGGCACGGAGCTGAAGCCTGAAGTCTTCGGCGCGGTGGGCGTGGACTACAACATCGAGCGGCTGCACCTGACGCCGGGCTTCATCATCGGCGCGCAGCAGCCGGCGTCCTTCCGCAGCCCGGTTCCGCTCGTGGGCGGCAGCAACCCGCCCCCCAGCCTCACCGGGACGCGCACGGTCGTGGTGCGTGACGCCAACCAGCTGAGCATCCTGCCCAGCACCTGCGGCGGCTCCAACGCCTGCGAGGCGGAGCTCATCTGGTCCGCCAAGGCCACCTTCCGGTGGGATCTGTCGGAGACGGTCGCGGCCGTGGGTGAGGTCTACTACACGTACGACACCAACCGGACCACGTTCGAGGACGACGTGACGGGCATCGCGCAGCCGAACTTCGAGAAGCCGCACGCGCTGGGCTTCAACACGCTGCTGCAGGCGCGCTTCTAGGCCGCCCTGCCCTCTTCGGGCAGCTTCGCGGGGCCCGCCGTGCTTCACGGCGGGCCCTTCGTGTTTCTAGAAGGCGGACGTCATCCGCACCACCTCGTCGAAGGCGGTGAGACCCTGCGCCAGCTTGCGCACGGCGGCCTCGCGCAGCGTGCGCATGCCACCGCGGCGCGCCGCCTGCACCAGGTGCTCGTAGGGCGCCTCGCGGGCGATGAGTTCGCGAACCTCGCGGCTGGTGGAGACGATTTCGAAGACGCCGGTGCGTCCGGAGAAGCCGGTTCCGCGGCAGCGCACGCACCCCGCGCCCTTGGACAGCTTCACGCCGCCGGGCAACAGCGGCAGCGGCACCTCGAGGGCCAGGAGCTCGTCCGGCGTGAGCACCGCCTCCTCCGCGCAGTGCACGCAGACGCGGCGCAAGAGGCGCTGGGCCATGACGCCCAGCAGGCTCTGCGCCAGCAGGAAGGCCGGCACGCCCAGGTCCTTCATGCGCGCCACCGCGCCCAGCGCGTCGTTGGTGTGCAGCGTGGAGAGCACCAGGTGGCCGGTGAGCGCGGCCTGGATGGCGTTCTCCGCCGTCTCCGCGTCGCGGATTTCGCCCACCATGATGACGTCCGGGTCCTGGCGCAGGATGTGGCGCAGCGCCCCCGCGAAATCCAGGCCCACCTTGGGCTGCACCTGCACCTGGTTGAAGGTGTCCCACACCATTTCGATGGGGTCTTCAATCGTGGTGACGTTGACGTCCGGTCCCGCCACCGCCTTGAGCGCGGAGTAGAGCGTCGTCGTCTTGCCGCTGCCCGTGGGGCCCGTCACCAGGATGAGGCCGTGGGGTTGATCAATCCACGACTCGAAGTGGCCCTTCTCGTCCGGATCGAAGCCCAGCTGGGCGATGTCCTGCACCAGCGTCTCCGGGTCGAAGATACGGATGACCACCTTCTCGCCGAAGGCGGTGGGCAGCGTGGAGACGCGGAGCTCCACCTCGCGGCCGTCGCGCTCCGTCTTGATGCGGCCGTCCTGAGGGCGGCGCTTCTCGGAGATGTCGATGCGCGACAGCATCTTCACGCGCGACACGATGGGCGGGTGCACCTGCGCGGGCAGCGTGTAGACGGGGTGCAGCACGCCGTCGATGCGCAGGCGCACGACTGCGGTGGCGCGCTTGGGTTCGATGTGGATGTCCGACGCGCGATTGTCGAAGGCGTAGCGCAAGAGGTAGTCCACCGCCTGCACCACCGGCCTGTCTGATGCCTCCAGCTCCTGCGTGCCGCTGAGCGACACCAGCTGCTCGAAGTTGGCGATCTGCGCGTTCGCGCCACCAAAGTCGTCCGCGGCCTTGGCCAGCGTCTTCTTGAAGCCGTAGATGTCCGCGATGGAGCGGAGGATGTCCGTCTTCGCGGACAGCACGGGCTCCACCGGCTCGCCGGTGAGCCGGTGGAAGGACTCGAAGAGCTCGCGGTCGAAGGGGTTGGCCACCGCCACGCGCAGCCGCCCCTGTTCGGTGCGCTCCAGGGGCAGCAGCACGTGCTTCTGCGCGTAGGGCCGGGACACCGTGCGGGTGGCCAGCGCCATGTCCATCTTCAGCGGATCCAGCTTCCGGTAGGCCAGCCCCGCGGCGCGCGCGGCGGCCTCCGTGACGCGGTCCTCGTCCAGCACGCCCCGCCCCCCCGGCGCCGGAATCTGGAAGGCCGCGACCACCTCCACGGGCGACACGTCATAGCGGGCCGCGTCCTTGCCCGTCCCGCCCTGCGCCTTGAGGACGCGGGCGCGTGCGGCGGGCTCCCGCGCCATCACCTCCTGCGCCTGCTGGGGTGTCAGCAGGCGCTGGGCGACCATGGCCTCCAGGACGAAGGCCAGGGTGAAGTCCGTGGCGCCGCGCGAGGGGCCACTGCTTCCGGGGGGAGCCGCCTGGGTCACACGTTCCTCCTTCTGCGGGTGGCCAGGAGCAACACCCCGAGCCCCACGAGGAATGCCGCGGAGGTGGGGGCGCTCTGGCAGCCGCAACCGCCGGGGTCGTTGGTCGTGCCATCCGTGCCGCCGTCCACCGGCGGGGGCGGCGGCGTGCCACCGTCACTGCACAGGGTGCAGGTGCCGCCGTCCGTCTGGGCATACGGGTCGTAGCACTGGCCGCCGTTGCCGCAGTACAGGCCATTGGGGCAGTCCTGGTTGCTGCGGCAGGCGGCGATGCAGGCGGTGCCTTCCGCGAACGGCACGCACTGGAGCGGCGAGGCGCAGGTGTTCGCGCCGCAGTCGCGGAAGCAGAAGCGGTCCTCGCCGGTGCCCGCCGGGCGGCAGGTGCTGCCGGGGCTGCACGAGCAGGTGGACACCGAGCACGGCTCCGAGCACACGCCCTGCGGGTTGCCGTTGAGCTTGAGGCACGTCTGGTTGGTGCCGCACTCCGAATCCTGGAAGCACGGGTCGCCAACGGTGCGCGTGCCCGTCTTCTGCTGGATGCAGGCGTGGTCGCACGAGCGGCAGGCGTAGTTGCTGCCGCAGTCGCTGTTGGTGGCGCAGTCGGCGACGCAAACGTCCCCCCCGTTATCGGGCAGCGTGTTGCAGGTATAGCCCTCGCGACAGTCGCCCTTGCCCGGGCGGCAGTTCTTCAGACAGCGCTTGCCCACGGCGCCCACGTTGGAGCACGTGGAGCCGAGGGGGCAGTCCGCGTTCGCGATGCAGGACTCCGTGCAGTAGCCGTCCGTCCACGACGGGAAGGCGGTGGTCTTGTCCGCATCCGTGAGGCAGCGCGACTCCGGCGCGCCGCAGGTGCTGGCGCTCGTGCAGGGATTGCCCACCTTCGTGGTCGACCCGAAGGCCTCCGGCAGACAGGCGTACTGGGAGCCGGGGATGAGCGTTGACGCGCGGCACTGGTAGGGGTCCGGGCAGGCACCGGGCGTACCGGCCGGGCACGGCTTGGAGCAGATCTTCTGCGAGACGCCGCTGGTGGTGGACTGGGCGGTGACGCAGGTGAGCCCCGCGCCGCACGCGGTGGTGTCACAGGGCGAGCCCACCGCGCCCGTCTGGGGATAGCGCTGGCAGAACGCCCCCCGGTCATACGACGTCAGGGCGCGGCGCTGGGTGCCGGTGTCCAGCGTGATGTACATCACCGCGTCCGAGTAGAAGTACGTGCTGCCCAGGCCCAGGCACTGGCCCACCCCGCGCATCACCGCCGACTGGATGTCGATGAAGCCCGCCGGCGTGGGGGAGAGCGTGGTGAACTTGTAGCTCACGGCGTTGAGGAAGATGTCGCACTGGTAGACGAGGCCGCCGTGCGTCAGCGGCACCGCGGCCACCACGCTGTTGCTGGCGTTGAGCACGTCCGAGAACTCGGTGCTGTTCGGATCCGTCACCCAGACGGCGGCGACGCTGAAGCCGTCCAGCCGGTCATTCACGTTCGGGATGGGGACGATGTTGGAGCGGCCCTTGTAGGTGAAGGCGGGCCACGCGCAGTCCACGTCCTGCCAGGCCTGGAAGGCCTTCTTCACCGCGTCTTCCACCAGGGACAGGTCGTTGCCCCCGGGCTGGGTGTTGCGCGCGTCCACGTAGTACGGGAACGGGTCCTGGCTGTTGTTGAGCACCCAGTGGTCCAGGTACTGGTAGCCCAACTGATCCTGGGCGTGCGCTGTCGCGGCCAGCGCCAGCAGCCCCAGGAGGAAGACACTCCGCTGCGTCCCACGCTTCATCACCCGCACCTCTTCACGTCACGTCCGCACGGGGCGCGCCGCCTGGGCGCCCGGACGTCACCGGGCGGACAGTCTACCCGTGAACGGCGCGAACGGTGGCATCCACCAGCGCTTCGGGCGTGGGGCGCTCCGCGACGGCGGCCACGGGGATGCCCAGCTGCGTCAGCGCGGTCGCCGTGGTGGGGCCAATGGCCACCACCTTCGCGGAGGCCAGCGGCTCACGGCCCACTCCCTCCACGAACGCCTCCGCGGTGCGCGGCGAGGCGAAGAGCACCACCTGGGGCGGGGCCGCGGCCAGCTGGGCCAGCGCCTCCGGTTCGACGGCGGCCGGCGCGCTGCGGTAGGCCGTCACGCGGGTGACTCGCACGCCCAGGTCGCGCAGGCCGTCCTCCAGCTCCCGCCGCCCCTCCTCCGCCGCGGGCAGGAGCACGTCGTCCTCCGGCCCCAGCACGTCGCGCAGGGCGGTGAAGAGCGCCGCGCCGGTGCCCTCGTGGGGTTCGGCCTCCACCTTCAGGCCGTAGCCCTCCACGGCCCTCGCGGTGCGCGGCCCCACCGCGGCCAGCTTCACGCGCGACAGCCGGTCCAGAGTGCCCGCGAGCCGCAGGGCCTCCAGGAAGGCCTCCACGGCGGAGGGGCTGGCGAACACCACCCAGTGGTAGCGCTGCACGTGCTCGGCGGCGGACGCGAGCGGGCGCGGGTCCTCCGGCGGATGCAGCTCCAACAGCGGCAGGCTGAGGACCTCCGCGCCCTCGTCCTCCAGGAGGAAGCACAGCTCCTCGGCCCGCTCACGGGGGCGCGTCACCAAGATTCGGATGCCATCCAGTCGCCGGTCCACGGCCGGCACTCTAGGCGCGGGGAGCGCCTTCGCGGCGGCCGAAATCGCGCAGGATGTCTCCCGCCCCGCGCGACAGGAGCTCCTCCGCGAGCGCCTCGCCCAGCCGCTCCGCTTCCGGTACGGGGCCCTTCACCTCGCCCCGCACCACCAGCGAACCGTCCGGCCGGCCCACCAGGCCGCGCAGGTACACCTGGCCGTCCTCCACCGTGGCGTGGCCGGCCAGGGGCACGGTGCAGCCGCCCTCCAGCTTCGCCAGGAAGGCGCGCTCGGCCCGCACGGCGTTGCGCGTGAGGGCGTCCTCCAGGGGCTCAAGCAGCGCGCGCACGTCCGCGTCCGCCTCGCGGCACTGGATGCCCAGCACGCCCTGCCCTACCGCCGGCAGGCTCTCCGCCACCGGCACCACCTGGGTGATGTGGTGGTCCAATCCCAGGCGCTTGAGCCCCGCCGCCGCGAGCATGGCGCCCGCGAGCCGCAGGTCGCGCGTCCGCTGCAGGCGCGTCTGCACGTTGCCGCGCAGGGAGACGATCTCCAGGTCCGGCCGGCGCGCGCGCAGGATGCAGCTGCGCCGAAGCGACGACGTGCCCACCTTCGCGCCCGCGGGCAGTAGCGCCAGCGTGTGCCCGTCCGGGCTGCAGAACGCGTCGCGCGGATCCTCGCGCGCCGGCAACGCCGCCAGGATGAGCCCTTCCGGGAACACCGACGTCATGTCCTTCAGGCTGTGCACCGCCACGTCCGCGCGGCCATCGAGCAGCGCCTGCTCTATCTCCTTCACGAACAGGCCCTTGCCGCCCACCGCGGACAGCGGCGCGGACAGGAAGCGGTCGCCCTCGGTGCTCATCTTCACCAGGGTGACCTCCAGGCCGGGGTTGCGCTCCTTGAGGAGCGAGGCCACGTGATTCGCCTGCCACAGCGCCAGCGGGCTCTCCCGCGTCGCGATGCGCACCGTCTTCATCGCCGGCTCCCGGTGGCCACCACGGTGTTGCGCGCCTCCTGCTGCGGGGGTGCGGCGGATTCTTCCGGAGCGATGGCGGCGGCCTCCGCCTCCGTGAGGCCGAACAGCTCCGCGGCGGCTCCCGCCAGCCGGTTGCCTTCGCCCTGTGGACCCACGGCGCGCAGGCGCGCGGTGGGCTCATGCAACAGCTTGTTCACGATGGCTCGCCCCATGGCTTCGATGCTCTTCTTCTGCTTGTCGGTGAGCCCGTCGCCCATCCCCAGGAGCGTGCGCTCCACCTCCGCGCGGGCAATGGCCTCCGCGCGCTGACGCAGGCGCGCCAGCACGGGCATGCCGTCGCGCAGCGCGCGCTCCCGGGCGAAGCGCGCCACCTCCTGCGCCACCAGCCCGCCCGCCTTGTGCGCCTCTTCCGCGCGCGCGGCGGCGTTGTCCGCGACGAACTTCTGGATGTCGTCCACGTCGTACGCGTGCACCCAGTCCAGCGTCCCCACCGCCGGGTCGATGTCTCGCGGCACCGCCAGGTCCACCATGAACAGCGGCCGGCCCTTGCGCGCCCTGCCCAGCGCGCCCACGTTGTCGCGCGTGAAGATGGGCACCGGCGACGCGGTGCTCGTCACCACCACGTCCGCGCCAGCGAGCAGCGTGAAGAGCTCCTCGAAGGGCTTCGCCACGCCGCCCACCTCCGCCACCAGCGCCTCCGCGCGGGCGAGCGTGCGGTTGGTCACGATGAGCCTCCCGGCGCCCGCGTTCTTCAGGTGCCGCGCCGCCAGCTCCCCCATCTCTCCCGCGCCCACCACCAGGACGGTCTTGTCCTTGAGCCCGTCGAACACCTTGCTCGCCAGCTGCACCGCCGCGGACGCCATGGACGTCGCCGCGCGGCCCACCGCCGTCTCCGTGCGCACGCGCTTGGCGCAGCCGAACGCCGCCGCGCACGCGCGCGTCAGCTCACCGCGCACCGCGCCCGCGCCCTGGCCGCGCTCGAAGGCATCCTTCACCTGCCCCAGAATCTGCGCCTCGCCCAGCACCATGGAGTCCAGGCTGGACGCCACGCGGAACAGGTGCACGAGCGCCGCCTCGCCCTGGTGTTCGTACAGGTGCTCCAGCGCCTCCGCGCCGCCCAGCGAGTGCAGCGTCTCCCGCGCACGCTCCCGCGCCTGCTCCGCGCTGGGGGCCGCCAGGTACACCTCCACGCGGTTGCACGTGGACACCCAGAGCGCCTCCACGGGCGCCTGCGCCAACCGCTGCAACACTTCCGTCTGCCGGGCTTCGGGCAATGCCAGCCGCTCACGGACGCCCAGGGGCGCGGTGCGGTGTGACACGCCAATACAGATGAATTCCATGGCTACCGCATCCCCGGGCCAGCGGCGGACAGGTCGTAGGACGACAGGAAGGAGACCAGCACCAGGCAGAAGCCGGCCATGGTGAGCAGCGCCACCCGCCGGCCACGCCAGCCGGCGAAGATGCGCGCGTTGACGAGCGCGGCGAAGACGCCCCAGGCGACGAAGGTCGCCACGTGCTTGGCGTCAAGCGCCCAGGTGAGCCCCCGCAGCGTGGTGGTGAACAGGGCGCCGGTCGCCAGCGTGAGCGACAGCGCGATGAAGCCCCACACGACGAGCCGCCGGTTCAGCGTGTCCAGGAACTCCAGCGACGGCAGCCGGGAGAAGAGCAGCCCGAAGTGCTTGGCCTTCACCTCCCGCTCCATCAGCAGGTACATCACGCCCACCCCCGCCGCGACGCCGAAGGCCGTCAGCCCGAGCAGCGCGATGGTGACGTGCACCGGCAACAGCGGCTGGCGCACCGCCTCCGGCAGCGGCGTGGACCCGCCATGCATCAACATGCCGATGAGCAGCACCGCCACCGCCAGGGGCGTGAGGAACGCGCCGATGACGGGCTTGCGGTAGCGCACGTCCAGCGCCAGGAACAGCGCCAGCAGCAGGAAGGCGAAGGTGGACATGCCCTGCGCGGGGCCCACCAACCGGCCCCCCTGGGCGCTCAGCAGTTCGATGAGCGCAACGCAATGCATCAGCAGCCCGCTCCCCACCAGCACCCGGCCGGTGACGGCGAGCACCTGGGACTGGCGGACCAGGAAGGCGAGGTAGACGAGCGCGGCCAGGCCGTAGGCGTGGCAGGCGAGCGAGACGAGCGTATGGCTCATGGCGGCAGGCTCATAACCCCGGCCGAGGAGGCATTCAGTCCTGCCTCAGCCCGTTTTACATTTTATTGAGAATGAAGGCCGCCAGCAGGTCGGTCTCCGAATTGGGCTTGCGCTCGGGGGCGGGCGCCCCCACTTCCGCCACATAACCCGGAACCACCTCGTATGCGGAGTCCCCGACCAGGATGGAGTCGGCCATCTGCTCGGCCCCCAGCCGGCCGAGCTGCTCCTCGGTCTTCACCCGGGAGACGAGCTGGTGCGTGTCCTCCCCGGATACCAGCTGCACCACATGGACGGCGGGCGTGAGCGGCCAGGCGCTCCCACCCTCGGCGGCGACCACCAGGCGGCCCTCGCGCAGGTCTGCTTTGTCCTCCAGCGCCCATTCTTCAAGCTGGGCCTGGGACAGGAAGAGCTTCGTCACGCTCCGCAGACTACACCACCCTCATGGCCGGCGGGCCCGGAAATGGGGTGCAACCTCCGGCCAGATGCGGCATCCGTTCCACCGGAAGCGGCCCGGCCTTCCCGCCCCCCGAGGCACCCACCGGGCGCGAAGCTCCAGGACGTATCCTACTCAAGCCGTAGACACGAGGTGACGACATGGCTGGCGACGTGATCAACATCGGTGATTCGGACTTCCAGAAGCAGGTCCTGGATTCGCAACAACCCGTGCTCGTGGACTTCTGGGCCACCTGGTGCGCGCCCTGCCGCGCCATCGCGCCCTCCGTCGAGGCGCTGTCCGCCCAGTACAAGGGCCAGGTGACGTTCGCGAAGATGGACATCGACGCGAACCAGGACACGCCCCAGAAGTATGGCATCCGCTCCATCCCCACCCTGCTGCTCTTCAAGGGCGGCAAGGTCGTGGACCAGATTGTCGGCGCGGTGCCGAAGTCGCGCATCGAGGACGTGGTCCGGAAGAATCTCTGAGCCCAGGTGTTCCCGGTGACGGGCCCACCCTGACGGCCGTCTCCCTCGTCCCCTCCCACCCATGGCGCCCCTGGCCTTCACCGCCAGGGTTCGCGCCGGGTGAGAGGGGACGTTGCTTATGGGCTCCCAACCAGACACCTGGACGTGACATGGCTGGCGGTTCGATATGTCTGTAGAAAGACAACTCACCGCGACGCTAAGGGCTTTCACTTACCGGGTGCCGCGCGCCCCCTGACGCAGACATTTCTCTGCGCTTGAGACAAACGCCCACCCGGGACGACTGGACGATCCTCCCGTCATGTTTTGTTCAACAGACATTGAAATTACATTACGAGTCAAACACGACCCCAACATGTCTTGTTGACAGAGTTCGCCACAACAGACACAAGTCGCGAGTACACGCCTGTCTTGATTGGCGAGTTTCTACAGGAGTTTTCATGGCACGCCTTCGCAAAGAATTGATCTCGCAAGCACCGCTGACCCCTGCCCTGACGTCGTGGGCGGAGGCCCTGGGTGATGCCATCGGCCGCGGCATGCTGCGCGCGCTGAACACAGGGATGCCGGGCATGGGCGCCGTCGCGGCGTCGCCGGGCAATGGCGCGGTGATGGCGGGTCGCCGCCGCGGCCGTCCCCCCAAGACGGTGGCGGGCGGGCCGGTGCCCATGGACCGCCGCTGCACGGTGAGTGGTTGCACCCGCGAGCAGCGCTCCAAGGGCCTGTGTTCCGCGCACTACCAGGCCGAGCGCCGCAGGCAGATCGCCACCGGCAAGCCGGCCTGATGTCCCGTCCGGGGCCCTACTCGCCGCGCCAGGGGTCTCCGGGCGTGGTGGCCTTGAGCAGCTCCCAGGCCGCCATCACGTCGATGACCCGCTCCAGCTCATTGGGCAGGGAGCGGGCGCGCTGGGATTTGAGGTAGTCCTCGGTGAAGGCCCTCAGGCGCATGCCCAGGAAGAGCCGGGCGAGCGCCACCTCCGTCTGACCTGAGAAGTCCAGGAAGCGCAGGGCGAACCCGCTGCGACCCTGCTCCTCCGGCCCACGCTCCTCCCGGACAATCTCCGCGCGAGCCTCCACGGGGGCGGCCCCCTCCTCCAGCGCGAAGCGCGCGCGCACCACCGTGCCCATGGGCAGGAAGAAGGTGCTCGCGAGGAAGGCGCCGCTGACGCTCACGTTCACGGACGTCAGCCCCGCGGAGAAGCGCCTGCCGCCCGCGTCGTCCTCCACCCAGAGGTCGAAGTGCGTGGCCAGCTGCGCGCGCGGGAAGTGCCGGTGCTCCGGCTCCCCCTGGTTCATCTCGATGCGGGGCACCGCGCCGGGGAGGGGCACGGACACGTTGCGCGAGGTGCCCACCGGCGGAACGAACGGCCGGGGCGCCTGCGTGTCCTCCGGCCCGCGGACCGCCGAGCCGGCCTTCGCCGTCGTCACACCCTTCCTCTGCACCACCATCGGAAGCCTCCGCGGCCGTCAGAACATGTGACGGCGCATGCTGATGTTCACCAGCAGCCCGATGCACAACATCACCGACAGCATCGAGGAGCCGCCGTAGCTCATGAGGGGCAGCGTGATGCCCGTCACCGGCAACAGGCCAATGACCATGCCGATGTTTTCGAACACCTGCCAGAAAAGTGTGGCCACCACCCCCACCGCAACGAACGCTCCAAAACGGTCTCGTGCGCTGAATCCCACGCCCAGCCCGAGAATGAAGATGCCGCCGTAGAGCACGAGCAACAGGAGACAGGAGAAGAAGCCGTGCTCCTCGGCCCACACGGAGAAGATGAAATCCGTGTGCTGTTCCGGCAGGAAGCGCAAGCCTGTCTGGGTTCCCTCACGCCAGCCCTTGCCGGTGAGGCCACCGGAGCCCACGGCAATCTTGGATTGCGCGGCGTGATAGCCGCTGCCGCGCAGGTCCGCTTCCGGGTCCAACCACCCGGAGATGCGCTGGCTCTGATGTTTCTTCAGGTGGTGGCGCACGATGGTGGTGCGCGGCTCGGGCATCTCCCGGACGTAGTCGTTCCAGATGATGAGGCCGCCCACCAGCACGCCCGCCACGATGGTGGCGGCCAGGTACCAGCGCACCTTGCCGAAGAGGATGACGGTGCCGGAAGACAGGAAGATCATCAGCGCGGTGCCCAGGTCCGGCTGCACCAGCACCAGCGTGAAGGGCACCATCACCACCAGCACCGGCTTCCACAGCCGCACGATGCCGTAGGACGGCTGATTGGGCTGGAAGTCGTCGTGGTAGACCTTGGCCAGCATCAGCACGACGCCAATCTTCATGAACTCGGCGGGCTGCAGGCGGAACGGGCCAATGGCGAACCAGCTCTCCGCGCCCTTGGCGGTGTGGCCCACCACGCGCAGCGCCAGGAGCGCCAGGATGTTGAGCACGTAGATGGGGAAGGCCATCCGCTGGATCCAGCGGTAGTCCACCAGGCACACCACCAGGACCGCGCTCAGGCCCACGCCCAGGTAGAGCGCCTGGCTGGTCCACACCGGCGCCATGGGGGGGCGGGACGCGGACGCCAGGTTCCAGATGCCCAGCGCGCACACGCCCAGCACGCACACGATGAGCCCCCACGGCACGTGGGGCATCATCCGGCGCTCAATCCGCAGTTGCACTGTCGTCTCCGGTTTCCGAGGGCGGCTGGATGGGCTCTCCGGGCAGGTTCACCCGCGGCGGCGTCACCACGGCGCGCGTGAGCGCCGCTTCATCCAGGCTGGGCGCCGGCGGCAACGACGGCGTATAGGGCTGGTTGGCGCGGGGCGGCGGTGACGTCGCGTCCTGCGCCTTCAAGTCGAAGTACTTTTTAATCACGGCCATCGCCGTGGGCGCAGCGTCCACGCCGCCGTGGCCGCCGTGCTCGTTGAGCACCACCACGGCGAGCTCCGGCTTGTTCGCGGGCGCGAAGCCGGCGAACCACGCGTGGTCGCGCTCGAAGTAGCTCATCTGGTGCGTCTTCAGACGCACGGTGCCGATGCGCGTTACCTGCGCGGTGCCCGTCTTGGCCGCCACCACGAAGTCCGCGGGCAGGCCCGACTTGAGCTTCGCGCGGTACGAGGTGCCGCCGGGCTCCTGCGCCACCGCCTCCAGGCCTTCGAAAATGGCCTTCAGGTGCGCGGGGTTGATGTCCACCTTCGACACCACCTCCGGCTTGAACTCCTCCATCACATGCCCGTCCAGGTTCTCCAGCCGCTGCACCATCTGCGGCTTGTAGAGCTTCCCGCCGTTGGCCACGGCCGCGTACACCAGCGCCAGTTGCAGCGGCGTCACGTTGACGTCGCCCTGCCCCATGGCGCTGTTGAGCGCCATGCCCTTGGTGTAACCGCCCGGTGAGGCTTTGTCGTGGTACGCGCTGGACGGCATGATGCCCGGCACCTCCGCCACCACACCGATGCCGGTGGGACGCCCCAGGCCCAGCAACTTGCCCATCTCCGCGATGGGGTCCAGGCCGATGGTGTCCGCCACCTTGTAGAACCACGAGTCGCACGACGCCTTCATCGCGCCCCGGGCGTCCAGGGGCCCGTGGCCGCTCTCCTTGTGGCAGCGCCACACGCGCGCGCCCAGCCGGTAGCCGCCGGAGCAGTTCACCACCGTCTCCGGGCGGAACACGCCGGACTTGAAGGCGGCCAGCTGCGAAATCACCTTGAAGGTGGAGCCCGGGCTGTAGTGCTCCGCGGCCACGCGGTTGATCATCGGGTGGAGCGGGTCTCTTGCCAGCGTGGCCATCTGCGACGGCGTCACGCGGCCCGTCAGGAGGTTGGGGTCGAAGCCGGGGCGGGACACCAGCGCCTTGATGAAGCCGGTGTTCACGTCGATGGCCACCACCGCGCCCGTCACGCCCGGGAACGCGCGCTCCGCCTCCTCCTGCAGGCGCATGTCGATGGAGAGCACCACGTTGCTGCCGGCCGTGGGAGGAATGATGGCGTTCTCCCCCAGCTTGTCGTTGAGCTCTTCAATCGTCTGGCCGCGCGCGTTCACCACTTCCTTGCGCACGCCGTCCCGCCCGCGCAGCTTGGACTCGAAGTAGCGCTCCAGGCCGCGCCGGCCGATGTAGTCCCCCAGCGCGTACTTCGCGCCGTCCCCGTTGAGGCGCTCCAGCTCCTCCTGGGTGATTTCGTTCATGTAGCCCAGCACGTGCGACAGCACCATGTCCGCGCGGTAGTTGCGGTGCGGCACGGGCACCACCTCCACGCCGTCCAGGATGTCGCGCCGGGCGTTGAGCCGGTCGTACTCGTCGCGCGTCAGGTCCACGCGCACCGGCACCGGCTGGAAGGGCGCGTTGCGGCGGCTCGAGCGGACCAGGTCTTCAATCTTCTTGCGCTGCTCGGGGTCCCACTGGAGCAGCTCGCCCAGGCGCGGAATCACCTGCTCGAAGCAGTCCGTGCAGAAGGCCGGCGTGACGAAGGCGTCGAACGACGGGCGGCTGTCCACCAGGATGGTGCCGCGCGCGTCCTTGATGACGCCGCGGTCGGCGCGCAGGCGCACCTCCTTGACGAAGTTCGCCACGCTCTTGGCGGCGTACTCCTCATGGCGGATGAGCTGGAGCCGGTACAGCTGGATGGCCAGCGCCACCAGGCCCAGCGACATGGCCAGGCCCAGCCACAGGAAGCGGCGCTTCAGGTCCCGGCCCGGAGTGGTGTTGCCAATGGTCGGAGGCGTCAACGGAGCAACCCCGCCGGGCGCTCTTGCGCCACTTCAAACCGCTTGAACAATGGGAAGAGCAACAAGGCCGCCACGCCCGTGAGCGCCAGCTGCACCGGCATGCCGGAGAGCAGCGGCGCCGTGGAGCCGTCCTTCAGCGTGAGCCAGGTGAAGAACGTGGACAGAAGGCCGTGCCCCAGGTCCGCGCCCATGGCGAACAGCGAGAAGGCCACGGGGCCGCGGACGTCCACGAACGACGCCACCAGCCGGCCCACCAGGAAGGTGAACACCGCGAGGAACGTGAACAGGCCCGTGGGCTGGCCGCTCATCAGGTCCAGCAGGTAGCCCACCGCGAAGGCGGAGCACGCCCCTTCGGTGAGGCTCGCCCGGAGCGCGAGGAAGGCCACCAGCACCACCGTGACGTCCACGCGGCCCAGCACCAGCCCCGCCTGCTGGACGAACACGGACTCCAGCGTGAGCAGCACCAGCGCGAGGATGACGGTCACCAGGAACTTCATTTCTGCGTGCCCTCCGCGGTGGCCCCGCCGGGGGTGGTCATTTCACTGTACGGACTGCCCACCACCAGGACCTCCTCCAGCCGGCTGGTGTCCACCGCGGGCGTGATGTCCGCGCCCTGGAACATGCCGTGCTCCTTCTTCTCCAGCTGCGTCACCCGCCCCACCACCAGCCCCGGAGGATAGATGCCATCCGTGCCGGAGGTGATGATGAGGTCGCCGTCCTCCACGTCTTCCGTGCGCAGCATGTTCTCCAGCGTCAGGGGGCCGTTGCCCGCGCCCGCCGCCGTGCCTCGCGCCCGCGAGCGCTGCACCCGCACCGCCACCCGGCTCTGCGGATCCGTCACCAGCGCCACGTCCGCGTAGCCGCCCGTGGACCGGATGACCTGCCCGACGATGCCGTCCGGCGTCACCACCGACATGCCCCGGAACACCCCGTCCTTCTCCCCGCTGCTGATCCGCACCGACAAGAGCTTCGCCACCGGATTGACGCCCACCACGCGCGCCGGAATCTCCGGCCCGGGCACGGCCTCCGCGTACGCCAGCAGCTTTCGCAGCCGCCCGTTCTCGGAGCGGGCCTCGCCCAGGGCCTGCACCGTCGCCCGCAGCTGCAGGTTCTCCAGCCGCAGCGCGTCATTGTCCTGACGGACGCCGCGCAGGTCCAGGTAGTTGCGCACCGCGGCCACGACGCCGTCGATGCCAGCGGTGAGCCCCTGCTGCACGGGGGCCGTGAGCGCGATGACGCCCCGGTCGACGAAGTTCGGATCGCGGCCGCGCCGCCCGCCCAGCAGGAAGGCGCCGAGCGGGTACAACAGGAGGGCGGCCACGAGGAGGAAGCGGCGGTAGCGCTTGAGGAGAGACAGCACGGACGGGGGCTTTCCCGGGGTGGGCGAAGGACGCGGGCGGAAGGGGGAGAGGGTCGGGCTAAGCTGGCTGAATCGCTTGCATTTTCCGGTCTGTTGTCCTAGGCAGTCAAGGCCCGGATGAGGGGGTGTTGACACTCATGCATCCCCACCGGCCGGGCTACCAACAACACGGCGCCGCGAGACCTTCCGCAAGGTGATTCGCGGGCGCTTCCGACCGTGAAGTGACCACAATGGACGGTTTGAATCCCCGGAAGGTCTTCTCCCTCCTGTTCATCATCGGCATCGCCGTGGTGTTCACGCTCCAGTTCGGCCCTGGCAGCAACGGGTTCGCGGACACGGGCAGCCAGGCGCCCACCGCCAGCGCGGTGGCCACGGTGAACGGCAAGGAGATTCCCCTTCGCGACTTCAGCATGGCCTGGTCGCGGCAGATGAACTTCCTGCGCTCGCAGGGCAACCCCATCCCGGAGTCGGTGGCCCGCCAGTTCGGCCTGGACAAGCAGGTGCTCGACCGGCTGGTGAACGCGGAGCTGCTCGCCCAGTCCGCGGAGCGCCACGGCATCACCCCGTCGGATGAGGAGCTGCGCAAGCTCATCCACGAGAACACCGACTTCCACACCAAGGAAGGCGCGTTCGACTTCGCCCGCTACCAGCAGGTGCTGCGCGACTTCTACCGCCGCACCCCGCAGGAGTACGAGCAGGAGCTGCGCCGCCAGATGGCCGCCCAGAAGATGCTGGACGTGGTGCGCACGGGCGCCGTGGTGTCGGACGACGAGGTCCGCGCCCGCTACGAGAAGGAAGGCAACCAGGCGAAGCTGGTGTTCGCCCGCTTCCTGCCCACCATGTTCGCGGACAAGGTCCCCGCGCCCACGCCCGCGAAGCTCGCGGAGTTCCAGAAGACGCACGAGAAGGAGATCGCCGACTATTACGCGGCGAACAGCTTCGTCTACAACGTGCCGGAGCGGATCCGCGCCCGTCAGATTCTCGTGAAGGTGGCCCCGGACGCCACGCCCGAGCAGAAGGCCCAGGCGAAGGCGAAGGCGGAGGACCTCCGCAAGCAGGTCGAGGGCGGCAAGGACTTCGCCACGCTGGCGAAGGAGACCAGCGACGACACCGCCACCAAGGCGAAGGGCGGCGAGCTGGGCTGGGTGGAGCGCACCACGTGGGATCCGGCGCTGGCCGACGCGGCGTTCGCGCTGAAGGCCGGGGAAGTGACGCAGCCGGTGGAGTCCGCGCTGGGCGTGCACCTGGTGAAGGTGGAGGAGAAGAAGGACGCCCAGGCCAAGAAGCTGGAGGACGTGAAGACGGAGATCGCCACCACGCTCTTCAAGCAGGAAGAGGCCAAGGGCCTGGCCAAGGCGGAGGCCGAGAAGGCGCTGGCGGCGGCGAAGGCCGGCAAGTCCCTGAAGGAGCAGTTCCCGGTCCCCGCCGGCCAGCAGCCCGCGCTCTTGCGCTTCGAGGCGGAGACGAAGCCGGAGGCCGTGGAGACGGACAGCTTCACCGCGCAGGGTGACTCCGTGCCGCACCTGGGTCCGGCGCCGGGCCTGGTGAAGGCCACCTTCGAGGCCAACGGCCCGGTGGTGCTGGGCGAGGTCTTCACCGTGGGCGAGGCGAACATCGTCGCGCAGGTGGTGGAGCGCGAGAAGCCGGACACCGCGGGCTTCGACAAGCGCAAGGAGGAGCTGCGCACCCAGGCCCGTCAGGCCAAGCAGATTGAGCTGACGGAGTCCTTCCTCAAGTCGCTGAAGAAGAGCGGCAACGTCGTCACCAACACCGAGGCCATCGACTCGGTGCTGGGCTCCGCGGGGTAGTCACCCGCCGGAGCGGGCGTAGGGGACCTCCAACGGGGTCCCCTCCGTCGAAGGGGCCTCGGCGACGGCGATGCCGTCCCGGCCCCGGCCCTTGGCCGCGTACATGGCGAAGTCCGCCGCGCGGATGAGGTCCGTGGAAGTGGTGGCGTGCTCCGGGAAGGAGGCCACCCCGACGCTCGCGGTGAGCGCCACGTCCAGCCCCTGCTCGCGCAGGAAGCGCTGGGCGCGGAACGCCTCGCAGACGCGCTGGGCGATGACCTGGGCCCCTGCCGTGTCCGTCTCAATCAACATCACCGCGAACTCGTCGCCGCCGTAGCGGAAGACGGCGTCCAGGTTGTGGCGGCCCAGGCTGATGAGCAGGTCCCCCACCTCCTTGAGCGTGGCGCTGCCCACCAGGTGCCCATGCCGGTCGTTGATGGACTTGAAGTGGTCCAGGTCCAGGAACACGAGCGACAGCGGGTGGCGGAAGCGCGCCGAGCGCTTCACCTCCTGCTCCAGTTGCGCGCGCAGGTGCCGCGCGTTGAAGCAGCCGGTGTGCTCGTCCGTGATGGTGAGCTCCTGCACGCGGCGGAAGTTGCGCGCGTTCTCGATGGCGATGGCCGCGTAGTCCGCGATGGCGGACAGGGCGGTGAGGTCGTCATGCGTGAAGCCGGGCTCGGTGGGGCCGTTGACCAGCTCAATCACGCCCAGCACGCGCTCGCGCGCCACCAGGGGCACGGCGAGCAGCGAGCGGGTGTGGAAGGCGGAGGCCTCGTCGAAGCGGGGCGCGAAGCTGGAGTCGCCGGCCACGTCGTGGACGAGCCGCGCGACGCCGGAGGAGAACACCGCCCCGGCGATGCCTTCCCCCGGGTTGAGCTGGAGGGCCTTGAGCGCTTCGGCGCCCTCCCCCACGGCGATTTCGAAGTAGAGCTTTCCGCTGCGCTCGTCCTGGAGGATGAGCGACCAGTTGCGCGGCTTGAGCAGCGCACTGACCTTCTGCATCACCAGCGCGAGCACTTCGCGCAGCTCCAACGTGGAGGTCAACGCCTTGGCCATCTCGTTGTAGGCGGCCAGTTGCTCCACTGTCCGCTTCATGGCCGACAGGAGGTCCGCGGGGTTCATCGAGGTGCCCTCTGGAGCGCAAGTCTGCTAAGGCCCGCGAGCGCGAAACCTCCCGCACCCGCCCATGGATCCAACCGCTCGCTTCGTTCTCGCCTCCGCATCGCCCCGGCGCAAGGATTTATTGGCCCAGCTGGGCCTTCGCTTCACCGTGGCGGCGGCGGATATCGATGAAACGCCGATGGCCGGAGAAATTGCGTCGAAGTACGTGCTCCGGCTGGCCGAAGAGAAGGCCCGCACGGTCGCCGCCCGACACCCGGACGCATGGGTGCTGGCCGCGGACACCACCGTGGCCCTGGGGTCGGAGCTGCTCGGCAAGCCCCGGGACGCGGCGGAGGCGCGGCGGATGATCGCCCGGCTGTCCGGCCGGATCCATGAGGTCTTCACCGGCATCGCGGTGGCGGGCCGCGCCCAGGGGTCCCAGGTGGTGCGCACGCAGGTGACCTTTCGCACGCTCTCGCCAGATGAGATTGCCTGGTACGCGGAAACCGGCGAGCCCCTGGACAAGGCGGGCGCCTACGCCATCCAGGGCAAGGGCGGCTTCCTGGTGCAGGGCATCGAGGGCAGTCACTCCAACGTCGTGGGCCTGCCCCTGGGAGAGACGCTGGCGCTGCTCCAGCGCGCGGGCATGCCGCTGCCCTGGACGGAGGGTCAGCGATGAGCAGCGTGGCGGAGAACCTGGCGCGGGTGCGCGAGCGCGTGGCGAAGGCCTGCGCGAGCGCGGGGCGGCCGGAGTCGTCGGTGACGCTGGTGGCCGTGTCCAAGCTCAAGCCCGCGGCGCTCATCCGCGAGGCGTATGCCGCGGGCCAGCGCGACTTCGGCGAGAACTACGCCCAGGAGCTGCGGGACAAGGCCGAGGAGCTCAAGGACCTGGAGGGCCTGCGCTGGCACGCCATCGGGTCGCTGCAGACGAACAAGGTGAAGTACGTGGCCCGCGTCGCGCACGCCTTCCACGCGCTGGAGCGGCTGGACGTCGCCAGGGAGCTGTCCAAACGGCGCGAGGGGACGGCTCCCCTGCCCTGCTACGTGGAGCTCAACCTGGGCGGCGAGGACACCAAGCACGGCCTCACGCCGGACGCGCTGGCCGGCTTCCTGTCGCAGGTGCGCGAGCTGCCGAACCTCCAGGTGGTGGGGCTGATGGCGCTGCCGCCGCCCACGGACGACGTGGCGCGGATGCGCGAGGGCTTCGCCCGGCTGCGCGAGCTGGCGCGGTCGCATGCGCTGACGGCCCTGTCCATGGGCACCACTCACGACTTCGAGCAGGCCATCCTGGAGGGCGCCACCGTCGTGCGCGTGGGCACCGCCATCTTCGGCGAGCGCGCCTGAAGCTCCGCTCACAGCTCCCGGAACCGCACCCGCCCCTCCTGGTTGATGAGCGCCTTGTACTCACAACCGCAGTAGTTGCAGCGCACCTCGTCCCCGTCGGTGAACGTCTCGTCCACGGGGTTGTTGGCGTTGCAGCCGGGGCAGTCGAACTCCTTCAACACGCGGCTGCCGCTGGCGCCTGACTCCTTGGCGAAGTCGTCATCGTCGAACTGGAAGTCGTTGGCCATGGGCCCGGACGCTAGCACCGGGCATGGCGTCCGGGGGTGCCCTGCTGGGCATCCAGGCGGGCGCGCGGGACTGTCCGCCATTTGTCAGGGGCCCTTGCGGGCGTGTACCCCTGCGGGCCGCCATTTCCGTCCCCTGTCAGTCTTTCGCAGGCGCGTCAGGAGGGCGGCCGGACGGCTTTGAATGCTGTCCCACGGCCGTCCGTCCTGGAAATGTCCGGTGGCGGGGGCGGTTGCGCAGCACGGTTGGCTTGGGCGGGCCGGCCACCTAACTTGCAAGCAAGGGAGCACACCCGATGCGCAGTCTGTCCAGGTGGGGGTTCACGGCGGCGGCGATGGTGGGACTCATGGGGTCCACGCTGGCGCATGCCCAGGAGCCCACCGGCACGGCGTTCGGCCCGGGTGAGCAGGCCCATTACCGGGTGCGCTATCTGGGGCTGACGGCCGGCACGGCGACGGTGACGGTGGGCGCGCCCATGACGCAGTGGGGCCAGAGCGTGTGGCCCATCGTGTCCACGGCGAAGTCGGACGACCTGGTGGGCGTCTACCCCATCAAGAGCCGCTTCGTGTCGTACTGGAACGCGGGCAGCCAGCGGGTGGCGGGGAGCGACCTGCACTCGGAGGAGAACCGCAAGCGCCGCCGCCAGCGCATCCAGCTCACGGCGGACGGGGCGGGCGCGAAGGTCATCAAGCAGAAGGAGAGCGACGCGCCGCGCGAGTCCGAGCACACGCTGCCCGAGGGCACCATGGACGTGGCGGGCGCGACGTTCGCGCTGCGCGGCCAGGAGCTGGTGGTGGGCCGCTCCTATGCGTACCCGGTGTTCACCGGCAGCAAGCAGTTCACCATGAGCGCCACGGTGGAGGGCCGCGAGACGGTGACGACGCCCGCGGGGGCTCGGGACACCTTCAAGGTGCGCGTGCGCACCGACTTCGGCGGCAAGCTGGAATCCAAGCGCGACATGGTGGCGTACCTCAGCGCGGATGCGCATCACGTGCCGGTGCGAATCGAAGCGGACTTCGCGCTGGGCACCGTCGTGGCGGAGCTGACGGATTACAAACCGGGCCGCGTGGTGGCGGTGGCCCGGGCGGACAACTCGGTCGACTGAGAGGCGTCGTCCGCCAACCAGGGGAAGGCAGGGGGCATGGGCGTGGGTTGGGCATGGGCAGTGGCGGCGGCGCTTTCCGCCGCGCCGGGCGGCGTGCAGGTGGTGTCGCCGCTGGTGAAGGTGCGGCCGGACGCGACGCCCAGGGGTGCGAAGGAGGCCCGCCTCAGCGCGGCCCGGGGTGAATGCGAGGGCACGCAGCTGGTGCTCCCCCAGGGCGTGACGCGCGTGACGATGAAGCCCCTGGCCCTCAAGGGGCCGGGCGCGCCGCTCACCGTGGACGCGTGGCGCGAGGCCTACCTGGACGTGAAGACGCCCTCCAACGGCGAGGGCAGGACGGGCCCGTGGCCCGACGCGCTGGTGCCCCTGTCCGCGCCCGCCAATCCCAGACATCCGACGGTCGTCTACGTGGAGGTCTGCGTCCCGGCGAAGCAGGCCCCGGGCACCTATACGGGGAGCCTGAGCGCGGCGGTGGATGGCAAGGAGCTGCCGGCCGTTCCCTTCAGCGTGGAGGTGCAGCCCTTCGAGCTCCCCGCGACGTCGTCCTTGCCCAACAGCTTCGGCATCTCGCTGTACAGCATCGCGAAGGGGCACCGCATTTCGGCGGAGTCGCCGGAGGCGAAGGCGCTCCTGCGCGAGTACGGCAAGACGCTCCTGGAGCACCGCGTGAGCGCGCACGGCATGGGCATGGACCCGCCGCCGGTGAAGTTCCAGGACGGCCGCGCGGTGCTGGACTGGACCGCGTACGACGCGGAGATGGCGCCCTTCCTGGATGGCAGCGTGCTGCCCTCCGGCGCGCGCTTCACCACGGTGGACGTGCGTGACAACCGCAAGGCCTCCACGGACGCGGAGAAGTCCGCGTACTACCGCGCGTTCCAGAAGCACTTCGCGGACAAGGGCTGGAAGGCGCAGCTCTTCTTCTACGCCAAGGATGAACCCAAGCCCGCGGACTTCCCGCTGGTGAAGGCGCAGTCCAAGCGCGTGCGCGACGCAGGGGCGGACATCCCGGTGCTCGTCACCACGTCGTTGAACCCGGCGCTGCTGGGCTCCGTGGACATCCTCACGCCCATCATCAACTGCTTCTACCCGCGCGAAGGGCCGCAGACGTGCCACCACGTGGCCAACACCGCGACCGCTCGCACGAAGCTGGGCTCGCGCGCGAAGGTGTGGTGGTACCAGAGCTGTATGGCCCACGGCTGCACGGGCGGCCCGCCCGAGGACAAGGCGCTGGACAAGGCGTACAGCGACTGGGCCTCGTACATGGTGGACCACCCTGCCCCGCTCAACCGCGCCATGGGGCCGCTGGCCTTCGAAAGCGGCGTGGACGGCGAGCTCTATTTCGACACCGTCTTCGCCTACAACACGAAGAAGGATGTCTGGGCGGACCTCTTCGAGTTCGGCGGCAACGGCGACGGCACCCTCTTCTACCCGGGCACGCCCGCGAAGCTGGGGGGCACGGAGCACCAGCCCGTGGTGTCCCTGCGGCTGAAACACATCCGTGACGGCCTGGAGGACTACGAATACCTGCGCCTGCTCACCTCGCTGGGCGATGGCGCTTTCGCGAAGGCGGCGGCGAAGCGGCTGGCGAAGTCCGGTTACGAAATCTCGCGCGACCCGGCGGAGTGGGAAGCGGTGCGCAAGGAAGTGACCGAGCGCATCGTGAAGCGTCAATCGGCTGAACAAGCAAAGCGCTCCGGACGTCGGACTTCCGGGGGAACCCCGTAGTCACTCCCCCCTGGGAGGAAGCAGAATGAAACCCATGCGCACCCTCGTCGCGGCCTGCCTTGCCTTCAGCGCCCTTGGCGCCATCCCGGGTCAGGCCCAGGAGGCCCCGCCCCGTCCGTTGAACATCCAGCGTCCACCCATTTTCCCGGCGGCGGACCCCTCCGACCCGGCGAAGCCCGCGGCGAATGCTGAGAACACCGGGGACGCGTCCTCCACCGCGGCCCCCGACGAGCCCGTCGTCGCGGTGAAGCCGTGTGAGCAGGGCCTGCCCGCGCTGCGCTCGCCGCTGGCCTTCAAGCCGGGGGAGCTGCTCGAGTTCGAAATGGACGCCATGGGCGCGAAGGCGGGCAAGCTCACCATGCGCGTGCAGCGCCCCGCCAACGGCGCGCTGCCGGTGCTGGTGGAGGCGCAGACGAACACGCTGTTCTCCAAGGTGCGCCGGGTGCGCGGCAGCGCGACCAGCTACCTGCACCCCAAGACGCTGCGCCCCTCGCGCTACACCGAGGAGGCCGTGGAGAACGAGCAGCGCCGCAAGGTGAACGTGGACTTCGGCGCGCAGGACAAGAGCGTCAAGGTGGACTACCAGATTGGAGACCGCCCCAAGGGCCACTTCAACTACGCCTTCGACAAGGACGGCCTGGACGTCGCGGGCGCCATCTACCTCATCCGCCAGCTGCCCCTGAAGAAGGACCTGCCGGTGTGCTTCGACGTGTACGGCATCCGCCGCATGTGGCGCATGACGGCCACCGTGGTGGATCGCGAGCACGTGTCGCTGCCCCTGGGCGAGTTCGACGCCTGGCACCTGGCCGGCACCGCCGTGCGCCTGGACCGGCCCTCGCAGACGCGCGACGTGCACGTGTGGATCACCGACGACGACCGCCGCCTCCCGCTGGCCGCCGTGGGCGCCATCGACCTGGGCGCGGTGCGGCTGACGCTGTCCGGCGTGAAGCGCCCCGGTGAAAAGCCCATGGAGGCGCAGGGCAAGGAAGATCTCAAGTGGTGACGCGGGGTTGAACCCCGCCCCAGGCCCGCCTCCCTCTGGGAGCGCGGGCTTTTCATTGACCGCGGACTGCTTCCCTCCGCGGTCCGCGCCGACGAGGGCCGCATCGGGGAGAACGAGAAGGACCGCGTCCTGACGGTCGGCTCAGTTCCAACACGTGGATGGCCACGGGCCTGCAGCAGCGCTTCGAACTGGTGCGCGCGTCGGACCTGGCGGCGGTGGTGCGTGCGGACGTGCGGCGCTTCGAGGGCTTCAACTTCGGCGTGTCCGCGTACTACGGCGGCACCACGCGCGACCGGTCCAAGCCGGACCTCGTGAAGACGTGTGACGACGCGAACCCCAACGTGGTGGCGCCGTGCGGCTCCGTGAGCGCGCCCTGTTCATCGCGGACGCGCACCTGTCGGTGAACCGCGACCGGTGGCGCGCGCACGCGATGGTGATGTTCGGCCACCTGGGCAACGTCGCGGCGGTGTCCGCGCGCAACGCGCGTCTGTCCAACCTGCTCAACGCGCTGCGCACGCCGGTGGCCGACAACGCCCTCTCCGCGTGGGGCGAGCTTGGCTACGCCATCTCGCCCTGGATGGGCTGGACGGCAACCCCCGCTTCGAGCGCACCGTCTACACGGTAGGCACCCGCTACACGCTCGCGGGCTCGCCGTGCTGAAGCTCGACTTCAGCCAGCGCCGCATGGGCAGCGCCGCCTTCCGTCCGGAGAACGCGCTCCGGATGTCGACGGGCTTTGTCTACTGACTCCTCTCCTCGACTGTCTCAACCGCTGTCGCAAGAGTAAGGCATTGAAGGCACACCCATGTCCTCCCGCTCCTTGAAACTGCCCCTGTTGGTTGGCGGCGCGCTCCTGATGGGCGCCTGTGGCGATGACGGCGACACCCGGCTGGAGTCGTTGGATCAGCAGCTCGTCGTGAACTTCGCCGACAACGTGGTGGTGCCCACGTACAACCTGCTTGCCACGCGCATGATGGAACTGGACGCGGCGGTGAAGCGCGGCGAGGCGAAGTTCAAGGACCTGGGCTGCGTGACGTGCCACCGCGACACGCTGAAGACCGGGGAGTACCCCGTCGCTGAGCTGTCGCATCAACGCATCCACCCGTACACGGACCTGCTGTTGCACGACCTGGGCGCGGGCCTGGCGGATGGGAACGCCACCGGTTCCGAGTGGCGCACGGCGCCCCTGTGGGGCCTGGGGCCGACGCAGACGGTTCTTCCGTACTCGGGCGACCTGCACGACGGGCGGGCCCGGACGTTGGAAGAGGCCGTGCTGTGGCACGGCGGGCGGCGAGGCGGAGCGGGCGCGGGAGGGGTTCCGCGACCTGTCCGCCAGCGACCGGGACGCGCGGGTGCGCTTCCTCCGGTCGCTGTAGCGCCCGGGCTCAGCCGTGGCGGATCATCCCGGCGGCCTGCGACAGGCGGCGGCGCAGCTGCGTCACCACCTCGTGCAGGTCCTCCAGGCGCTGGAGCACGTGCAGGTTCTCGCCCGCGTTCATCAGGGCGACCGGCGTCAGCGTCTCGCGGTGGAGGGCCAGGAGCAGGTCGTAGAAGTGCGCCTGCACGTCGCCCAGGGCATCCAGGCCTTCACGGAGGTCGTCCTCCACGAAGTCCAGGAGGACGGTGGCGTCCTCGCGAGCCGGCAGCGTCCGGGCCAGCCGCTCCACCGCCCCGCGGACAGGGTCGGTACGGCGCAACATCGCGGGGGTGGCGAGGGCTGCGACGGGAGGGGGCATGCTCAGGACGCTACAGGCCCGTAGCGCCCGGTCAATTTTCCCACCCCCTGCCCGCCGGTGCGAAGGGGCGCCCCGTCAGAGGCGCGCCGCGCGAACCTGTCCGACTGTCGGACAGGTTTGAATCACGCCGGCCGGGCAGGTGGACAGCCTCCCTGGCCGGACCTGGCGCCGCGCCCCATTCCAGTCAGGGTCGCGGCGTCATCGCGGCGCTCCCTCAGCGCGCGGGCCCCGCGACACCGCCTGCCGGGGCCGGGGCCGCCGCGGGAGCCGCGGCGGGCGCGGCGTTGGCCGGGGCCGGGGTGGCCGGCAACGCAATGCCCGGCGAGGCGTTGAGTGGCGCGGGCGTTCCCACGAGCGGCGTCGGCGCGCCGGTGTTGAGCGGCGCGGGCGTGCCCACGAGGGGCGGCGTCGGTGTGCCGGAGGCCTGCGCCAGCGGCGGCACCGTGGCGAGGATGCCCGGGCTCACCTGGGTGGTGCCCAGGAAGTTGTTGAAGTCCGGCGCGGACATCTGAGGCGCGGTGAAGCCCCCCACGGACACGCCCGCCACCGTCGGCGGCGTGGCGAAGGTCCCCTGCCCCACCGGGGCCGGGGAACCCGGCGACACGCCCGACACCACCGGGGGCGGATTGGTCGGCGCCGCGGGCGTGAAGGTACCGCTGAACGTCGTAGGCCCCTCCGCGGGCAGCGCGGTCGCCGAAGGCAGGGTGGCCGGCGTCCCCACCGTGCCGCTCCCCGTGGCCACCGCCGAGGTAGGAGTCGTGCCCGTCGTGGTCGCGACGCCCGTCGTCCCCGCCGCGCCGCTGCCTCCCGTGCCCTGCGCGAAGCGTGGCGCGGACATGGGGGCCACCGCCGCCGGGAACGCCGTGGGCAGCACCGGCGTCAGCGTCCCGAGCGCCGAGGGCAGCTCCCCCGTCGTGGGCACCACCGCCAGCGACGGCACCCGCGTCCCCTCCACGTCGATGGACACGTTGTCGTAGAGGAACTGGATGAACCCGCGCGGCTCCGCCTGCGGCGGCAGGTTCCACACCACCACCACCAGCTCCGTGTCCCCCGGCCGCGCTTCGCGCAACAGCCGCGTCGTGTCGTCATCCGAGTACGTGCCCGCGTCCAGCGCCGACGCATGCACCAGCGCGGAGTCCGTCAGCAGCGTCCCGTTGCGCCACACGCTGCCAATGCCCCAGACGGCCATCGCCGCGTGCGCACGCGTCGTGGCGCGCCAGCCAATGCCGGTCTCACCGTAGATGGGCGTGCCCATCAGCACCCCGCCCTCGATGAGGTGCGGCGGCGGTGGAGGGAGCGGCCCGGCGGGCGCCCGGGACATCGCCTGAACGGGCGGGAAGCCCGCTTGCGTCAGCTCCACGCGGTACTCGGTGCCGCCCACGCGCAGGCTCGCGGAGAGCTGCGCCTTGTCGCCGAAGGTCGCGTTCGCGACGCCGATCCGGTCCTGCACGGAGAGCGACGCCCGCCCCGTGCCGCGCTCGGTCAGGTCACCGAATGGAAGCGTACCCTGGAAGAAGTAACCGTCCGGCTGCTCGGTCCTCGCGCTGGCCTCCCGGCCCTCGAACGTGACCCCATCGCCCCCTGGCGCCGCCGCCAGGACACCGGACAGCAAGATGCTCGTGATTGGACCCGCCATCGACGCTGCCTCCCTTGTACTTGAAGGTAGGCAGCGGAGCGGGCCGTGGCACGCCCCGGGACTAAATCAGACCGCGGGCGCGGCGGATCTGCTCGACCGTCTTGTTGTACTCGATGTCGAAGGCGCTCGTACCTTCCTGCAGGTGCTTCAGCCGCGAGCGGGCCTCCCGGTCGATCTCGTCATCGACGTCCAGGTGCTTCTTCATGCCCTGGAACATCTTCTGACGCAGCACGTTGTCGGGGGAGTAGACCTCCTCGACGTTCCGGCTGATGAGGAGGAACTCAATCATCTGGTTGATGACGTACTCGATGCCCTCGTCCCCCATCTTGAAGCCGCGCACGTCCGCCATCTCGCGCTTCACCTGGTTGAACTTGGAGTAGTCATATCCCCGACGCTCCAGGGCCTCGCGCGTCGCCTGGTTCACACGCTCTTCGTTGGCGAGGTACTCGCGCATGATGGCGGAGAGATCCATCTCGGCGTCGGCCACGCGCATCGGCTCCACCTCGATGTCCCCGTCCTGCATGAGCTGCTGAATGGCCTCGCGCGAGATGATCGGGATCACCTTCGGATACAGCCTCATGTCGGTCCCTCGTCCTCTTCAAACGTGCTCGGATCTTCAACCGCTATAAATCAGCGCCGAGCATGGTCGCAATGAAAAACCCTAGGAACGTCGCGGGTTCCAGCGGCCAGTCCCCCCGGCGTCCGAAGCGGAACTTAATCATGCCGCACCGGGTGGCGACCCTCCATCCGCTTTTTCGTGCACGGGTTCGGAAGCGTCATCCAGGGACGCCTCGCGCACGGGGTCCTCGGTGTCGTCCTCGGGGTCGCCATGCAGGCCCGCGTGGACGCGCTCGGCCATCGCCGGGCCCACGACCTCGGTCAGCTCCTCGATGCTGGCCTCGCCCACCCGCTTGAGAGAACCGAAGTGGCGCAGCAACATCTTCCGCCGGCCTTCGCCCACGCCGGGAATGTCCTCCAGCGCCGAACGCAAGGAACTCTTGCGCATGGATTTGCCCTGGAAGGTGATGGCGAAGCGGTGCGCTTCGTCCCGCATGCGCGTGAGCATGAACATTTCCGCTGAGTTCTGCGGCAGGACGATGGGGTCCTTGCGGCCCAGGACGAAGACGCGCTCGGGGCTCTTCGCGCTCTCCGCGTCCCGGTCGAAGACCTCCTGATCGCGGCTCTTGGCCAGGCCCACCACGTCCACGCCCTCCACGCCCAGGTCCTTCATGGCCGCGTGGGCGCTGGCGAGTTGGCCCTTGCCGCCGTCGATGACGAGCAGGTCCGGCAGGTCGTTGTCCTCCAGGCCGCGCTTGAGCCGCCGGGTGATGACCTCGTACATGCTGGCGAAGTCGTCCTGCTTCTCCACCGTCTTGATCTTGTATTTGCGGTAGCGCGACTTGTCCGTCTCCCCGTCCGTCACGGCCACCTGCGACGCCACGATGGAGGAGCTCTGGAAGTGGGAGATGTCGTAGCACTCCATGCGGCGCGGGAAGTTGCGCAGGCCCAGCTTGGACTGGAGCCGTGACAGGACCGTGTCGGTTTCGTCCTTGGTGCGCTTTCGCTCCACGAACGCCTGCTCCGCGTTCTTCACCGCCATGTTCACCAGCTCGTGCTTCTCCCCGCGCTTGGGGACGAAGACGCGCACGCGCTCACCCTTGCGCTCCGTGAGCAGGGCCTCCAGGCCGTCGGTGCCGTCGCCGGGCTCCAGCGGCAGCAGGACCTCCTCGGGCACGAAGCCGCCCTGGTCGTAGTAGAGGTTCACGAACGAGGCGAGCAGCTCGTCGTCCGGGAACTCCTGGCTGCCGAAGGGGAAGGCCTGGCCGCCGTTGAGCCGGCCCTGACGCACGTGCAGCACGTAGAACAGGATGCGGTCGCCCTCGCGGAACAGGGCGAACACGTCCTGATCCTTGAAGTCGGTGGTGGCCACCTTCTGGCGCTCCAGGCTGCGCTCGATGGCGAGCAGCTGGTCGCGCACCCGCGCGGCCTCCTCGAACTTCAGCTCCATGGACGCGCGCTTCATCCGCGCGCGCAGCCCTTCGATGAGCTGCCCCGCCTTGCCCTCCAGGAACATGGCCACCTCGTCCACGCTCTTGCGGTACTCCTCCGGAGGCACCGGATGGACGCACGGGGCCGGGCACCGTCCGATTTGATAGAGCAGGCACGGCCGCTTGCGGTTGGCGAGCACGTGGTCCGTGCAGGTGCGCAGGCGGAAGAAGCGGTTGATGAGGCGCAGCGTTTCGCGGATGGCGCCCGCGCTGGAGTACGGGCCGAAGTAGCGCGCGCCGTCCTTCTCGTACTTGCGCACCACCTCCAGCCGGGGGAACGGCTGGGTGCGGTCCAGGCGCAGGGAGATGAACTGCTTGTCGTCCTTGAGCAGGACGTTGAAGCGCGGCTTGTGCTTCTTGATCAGCTCGTTTTCAAGAAGGAGGGCCTCCTTCTCGTTGTGGACGAGCACCGTCTCCAGGTCGCCCAGCATCGTGTCCAGCAGGGACACGAAGACGCGGGTGTCGCCGGAGCGGTTGAAGTAGCTGCGCACGCGGCTGCGCAGGTTGATGGCCTTGCCCACGTAGATGATGGTCCCGCGCTTGTCCTTCATCAGGTACACGCCGGGCTCGGTGGGCAGCGCGTCCAGCTTCTCCTGCAGCCGGATGTCCATGGCGGGCCTCGCTAGTTCTTGCGTGACCGCGAACGGGCCGCGGGCTTGGACGCCCCAGACGCGCCAGAGGAAGCGCCACCCGACGAGGAGGGACGCCCGCGTCCCCGCCCCTTCTTCGGCGTGGTGCCGGGCAGGTCCACCGCCTTGGGCGGCGCGCGCAGCAGCGAGCGCGAAGCAGGCTTGAGCCCCAGGTCCATGTCCTTGAGCAGCTGGACGCGGTCGCGGAACTCGGCGGCCTTCTCGAACTGCATCTCGTCCGCGGCCTTGAGCATGTCCGCGCTGAACTCCTTGATGAGGCGCTGGATCTCCTTGGGCTCCAGGAGGTCGTTCTCCCCTTCCGCCGCCATGGGCAGCGCGCCCGCGCCCGCGTCGTAGTCCGGGATGTTCTCCGTGAAGTCGGTGATGTTGCTCTTCACCGACCGCGGCGTGATGCCGTGCTCCAGGTTGTACGCGCGCTGGATGTCGCGGCGGCGCGCCGTCTCCTCCATGGCGCGCTTCATGGAGTCGGTCATCTGATCCGAATACATGATGACGCGCCCGTTCACGTTGCGCGCCGCGCGGCCAATGGTCTGGATGAGCGACACGTGGCTGCGCAGGAAGCCTTCCTTGTCGGCGTCCAGGATGGCCACGAGCGACACCTCCGGGATGTCCAGGCCTTCACGCAGCAGGTTGATGCCCACGAGCACGTCGAACTCGCCCCGGCGCAGGTCGCGGATGATGGCCATGCGCTGGATGGCGTCGATGTCCGAGTGCAGGTAGCGGACCTTCACCCCCACGTCGCTGTAGTACTCGGTGAGGTCCTCCGCCATGCGCTTGGTGAGCGTCGTCACCAGCACGCGCTCGTTGCGCGACACGCGCACGCGGACCTCTTCCAGCAAGTCGTCCACCTGGTTGCCGGCGGGGCGCGTCTCGACCTCCGGGTCGGTGAGGCCGGTGGGGCGGATGATCTGCTCCACCACCACGCCCTTGGACTTCTGCAGCTCGTACTCGGCGGGGGTCGCGGAGACGAAGACGGCCTGGGGGACCATCTCCTCGAACTCGACGAACTTCAGCGGCCGGTTGTCCAGCGCGCTGGGCATGCGGAAGCCGAAGTTGACCAGCGTCTCCTTGCGGGCGCGGTCGCCGCGGTACATGGCGCCAATCTGGGACACCGTCTGGTGGCTCTCGTCGATGAGCACCAGCAGGTCGCGCGGGAAGTAGTCGATGAGGCACGGGGCCGCTTCCCCCGGCGCGCGCCCGGTGAAGTGGCGCGAGTAGTTCTCGATGCCGTTGCAGTAGCCGACCTGTTCGATCATCTCCAGGTCGAACATGGTGCGCTGCTCCAGCCGCTGCGCCTCCAGCAGCTTGCCCTCCGCCTTGAACTTCTGGAGCTGTTCGGCCAGCTCCTCGCGGATGGTGCGCATGGCGTTCTGGCGCGCGTCGGCGCCGGCGACGTAGTGGCTGGCGGGGAAGATGACGATCTTCTCCAGCTGGCCCAGCGTCTGGCCGCGCAGCGGGTCGAACTCGGTGATGCGCTCCACCTCGTCGCCGAAGAAGCTGACGCGCACGGCGCGCTCTTCCTCGTAGGCGGGGAACACCTCCACGGTGTCGCCGCGGGCGCGGAAGGTGCCGCGGTGGAAGTCCAGGTCGTTGCGCTCGTACTGGGCTTCCACCAGCCTGCGCATGAAGCCGTCGCGGCCCATCTCCTCGCCCACGGCGGCGCGGATGGCCAGGTCCACGTAGCTGCGCGCGGCGCCCAGGCCGTAGATGCAGGACACGCTGGCCACGATGATGACGTCGTTACGGGTGCGCAGGCTGTGCGTCGCCGAGTGGCGCATCCGTTCGATGTTGTCGTTGATGGACGAGTCCTTCTCGATGAAGGTGTCCGTCGACGGGACGTAGGCCTCGGGCTGGTAGTAGTCGTAGTACGAGACGAAGTACTCGACGGCGTTGTTCGGGAAGAGCGCCTTGAACTCGCCGTAAAGCTGCGCCGCCAGCGTCTTGTTGTGCGCGATGACCAGCGAAGGGCGCTTCACGTTGGCGATGAGGTTCGCCATCGTGAACGTCTTCCCCGAGCCGGTGACGCCCAGAAGGGTCTGGTAGCGGTCGCCGCGAAGCAGGCCCTCGGTCAGCTCCCCGATGGCCCTTGGCTGGTCGCCCTGCGGCTTGTGCTCACTGACGAGTTCGAAGTCCGGCATGGAGGACAGATCTAACATCCCCGCTGCCTGTGTACTGAACCTTCGTGCATGTCCGTCCAACAAAGGACGGGGCCCCCTCCTACTTCGCGGGCGGGGCCTTCAGTGCCTCCAGGGACTTCAGGCGAGCGGCCTCGAACTCGTCCCCCTTGTTCCACACCGGCATGGCCGGGGCCTTCGCCACCTGGGCGCCCACGAGGAAGAAGAGCCGGGTGTCCTCCACGGCGCCGGACAGGTCCCACTCCGGGCGGACCTCGTCGGAGGGCTGGTGGTAGTGCTTCGCCTCCCACTGGCCGCGCTGCTGCTTGCCCCAGCCCTCCGGCCGGCCGATGAAGTCCATGCCGCTGCCGAAGTAGGCGGCGGGGATGCCCTGCCGCGCGAAGTTGAATTGATCCGAGCGGTAGAAGAACCCGCGGTCGGAGAGCTGATCCGCCTTCACCGTGCGCCCTTGCGTCTTCGCCATCGCGGTGACGAAGGTGTCCAGGGACGACTTGCCCAGGCCGATGACGGTGATGTCGCGCGTGCGGCCCAGCACGTTGCCGCCGTCCACGTTGATGTTCGCGGCGATGCGGCCCGGGGGCATCGGAGGATGCGCCGCCAGGTACGCGGAGCCCAGCAGGCCATACTCCTCCGCGGCCACCGCGGCGAAGAGGATGGAGCGGCGCGGCGGCGTGGGCAGCGCGGTGAAGGCGCGGGCCACGGACAACATCGAGGCCACGCCGGCCGCGTTGTCCAACGCGCCGTTGTAGATGACGTCCTCGCCGGGCTTGCCGTCGTCCTTCTTGCCCAGGTGATCATGGTGCGCGCTGTAGAGCACCACTTCCTTCGCCAGCGTGGGGTCGCTGCCGGGGAGCAGGCCCAGCACGTTCGCGGTGGGCCGGCGGCGCACCTCGTTGGTGAGGCCCAGGGACACCTTCACGCCCAGCGGCACCGGGCGGAAGTCGCGCTTCTGGGCGGCGGCGCGCAGCGCGTCCAGGTCCTGCCCCGCGAGCTTCATCACCTGCTTCGTGGCGTCCTCGGTCGTCCAGGCCTTCACCTGGAGGCGGGGCGCGTCGCCCGCGGGCAGCTCGAACTGCTCGCCGGTCCACGACGTGCGCACCACCTGCCACGGGTAGCCCGCGCTGGGCGTGGTGTGGATGATGATGGCGCCGGCCGCGCCCGTCTTCGCCGCCTGCTCGTATTTGTAGTCCCAGCGGCCGTACCAGAGGCGCGCCTTGCCGCCGAAGAGGCGCGGGTCGTCCTCTGGATCATTGTTGAGGATGACCAGCGTCTTGCCCTTCAGGTCCGCGCCCTTGAAGTCGTCCCACTGGTACTCCGGCGCGACGATGCCGTAGCCCACGAAGACGAGCTCGGACGCGTCCAGCTTCGCCTCCGGCGCCTGCACGCCGGACACGGCGATGAAGTCCTCGCGCGGCTGGAGCTCCACGCGGCCCGCCTTCGCCTGGAAGGTCATGGTGCCGGGGCGGCTGTGGATGCCCATCAGGTCGAAGCGCTGGAAGTAGCTGCCGTCCTCGGCGCCCGGCTTGAGGCCCAGGCCCTCGAGCTGCGTGGCGATGTACTCCTGCGCCAGCGCGTCGCCGCGGGTGCCAGGGCCGCGGCCTTCCAGCAGGTCGCTCGCGAGGAAGCGCACGTGCGCGCGCAGGAGGTCCGCGGTGATGGCCTGTTCGGCCGTCTTCTCCTGCGGCGTGACGGTGGGCGCGCCCGCCGCGAGAACGGACGCCGAGCACAGCGAGACGAACAGCGCTGGGAGGAGCCTCATGGGCCCGTGCGTAGCATGGCCGCACGGGCGCCCCCCAGCGGGTTTTCAGGAGGCCGGTGCCGCCACCTTCCAGGAGGTGCCGGCAGGCGTGTCCATGATGTCCACGCCCAGGGTCTTGAGGGCGCCTCGCACTTGGTCCGCCTTGGCGAAGTCCTTCGCGGCGCGCGCGGCGGTCCGCTCGGCGAGCAGGCGCTCCACCTCCGCCACGTCGATGCCCCGCTCGCGCACCGCGCGGTCGCGGCGGCGCAGGAGCCACGCGCCCGGGTCGTCCTCGAAGAGGCCCAGGACGCGGGACGTCTCGCGCACCTGCTCGCGCAGGGCCTGGAGCGTGCGGCCCACCAGCGGCTTGTCCTTCACGGGCGGCTTGTCGGCGAGCTCGTTCATGAAGCCGAAGAGCCCGGACAGCGCGCCCAGCGCGCCCGCGGTGTTGAAGTCGTCGTCCATGGCGGACTCGAACTCCGTGAGGAAGCGCGCGGGTTCACCGTGCAGGGGGCCCTTGCCGAAGTCCTTGCCCGCCACGCGCTCGTCCACCTTGCGCAGCGTTTCGTAGAAGTACTCCATGCGCCCTTCCGCGTCCTGGAGCGCCTTCTCCCCGAAGTTGAGCGGGTGGCGGTAGTGCGTGGAGAGGAAGAAGAAGCGCAGGGCCTCCGCGTCCACCTTGGCGAGCGCGTCGCGCAGGCGCACCACGTTGCCCAGCGACTTGGACATCTTCGCGCCTTCCAGGTCCAGGAAGCCGCAGTGCATCCAGTACTTCGCCATCGTCTGGCCGGTGGCGGACTCGCTCTGGGCGATCTCGTTCTCGTGGTGGGGGAAGATGAGGTCCAGCGCCCCGCCGTGGATGTCGAACGTGCGCCCGAGGAACTTCTCGCTCATCGCGGAGCACTCGATGTGCCAGCCCGGACGGCCCTTGCCCCACGGGCTGTCCCACGACGGCTCACCGGGCTTCGCCGCCTTCCACAGCGCGAAGTCCAGCGGCTCGCGCTTGAGGTCGCCGGGCTGCACGCGCTCGCCCTGGCACAGGTCGTCCAGGTTGCGCTTGGACAGCTTCGCGTAGTCCTCGTCCTTGTCCACGGCGAAGTACACGTCGCCCTTCGCCTCGTAGGCGTAGCCCTTGTCCACGAGCGTCTGGATGATGGCGACGATCTCCGGAATCGTCTCGCTCACGCGCGGGGACACGTCCGGTTCGCGCAGGTGCAGCGCGCGGGCGTCCTCGCGGAAGGCCTCCACGAAGCGCGAGGCCAGGTCCACGGGCGCCTCGCCCGTCTCGTGCGCGGCCTTGATGATCTTGTCGTCGACGTCCGTGTAGTTGCGGACGTACGTCACCTTGAAGCCCCGGTAGCGCAGGTAGCGGACCACCACGTCGAACGACGTGAAGGTGCGCGCGTTCCCGATATGGATGTAGCTGTAGACCGTGGGCCCACAGACGTAGACCTTCACTTCGCCGGGCACGAGCGGCTCCAGCGGCTCCTTCTGCATGGACATCGTGTTGAAGAGCCGGATGGATGGGGGGGCCACGGTGGAAGGTCCTCCTTTGGGAACAGGGCGGGCGCGGCACTTGCGCAACGCGATACACACTCTAGGATCCCGGGTCCCACACAGGCCAGCACTTGGCGTTGGAAGCGTCGGATAGGGAGAATCGCCGCATGGCTCCGCCGAATCCGAAGCGTCCGCCGCGCCCTCCCCGCCCTCCAGGGCAGCAGGCGTCGTCGGATGACCCGTCGGAGGAGCTCCCGTTCGACGACGACGAGGTGGCGCCCCTGCAGGCGGATGATCCGCGCCCGCAGCGCGTGCCCCAGTATCCGGCGGGCCCCCGGAAGGCGAAGCGGCGCGGGCCGGGTGAGCGAAACCGGTCCGACCGCGAGTTGTCGCCCCGGTATGACTGGGCGATGGAGTACTCGGATCCGGGCCTGACGCCCGCGTTCGTGTACGTGGAGCGCGGACCGGGCGCCGGGCAGCTCGTGCCGCTGCACCAGGGTTCCATCACGCTGGGACGGTCCTCCACGTCGGACCTGCGGCTCCAGCATGCGTCCATCAGCCGGCGCCATGCGCAGCTGACCCGGCGGGGCAACGCCTTCACGGTGCGCGACCTGGGCAGCCAGAACGGCACGTTCGTCAACCGCCTGCGCATCAAGGGCGAGGTGGAGCTCCAGCCCGGGGACGAGCTGAGCCTGGGCAACGCGACCTTGCGGCTGCGCGGTTCGGGGGCCGGGCCGACGATGAGCCGGACGGCGCTGGATCCGCTGCGGCCTCGCACGGCGAAGCGGCGGCTGAACGGGGTCGCCGTGGCGGTGGCCGCGGCGGTCGTGGGCTCCGCGGCCGCGGCGTTGATCAGCATGGTGGCCATGCGCATGGGGGACCGGACTCCCGCGAGGGCTCCGGCGGAAGGTGCGCCCACCCAGGCCCCCGGAACTCCGGCGACGCCCGCGAAAGAGGCCCAGGAAACCGAGGCGGCAGCACCCGCGAAGGAGGCCACTGGCGTTGGTGGGGAGACGCCCGCGAAGGGTTCGAATGACGGGAGCCCGGGAGCGGCGAAGGTCCTCAGTGCTTCGGACATCGCGCGAAGGGCTCCGTCGGGCCAGCTGACTCCGAGTGCCTCGGACATCGCTCGTGGCTTGCATCCGGGCACCGGGGCGACCACGAAGGACGCGGCTCCGAGCGCCCTGGGGGACGCGAAGGGTACGGGGACCGCGAAGACGGGCGAATCCCATCCGGGCGCTTCGGTCGTTGCCGCGTCCGGGAGGAAGACGATTCCCTCGACCGAGCCGTCAGGGGCTCCGGACGAGGGCCAGCGCGCGGACATCCTCGCTCGCTACGAATCCGGTGACGTCACCGGAGCGTTGGCCCAGGCGAAGCGCGCGAACCTCGCACCCCTGGTGCAACAGCTCACCCGCTTCCAGACCGCCGAAGCCACGGCCCGGGCCGCCCTGGTGCAGCAGGACCGGCCCCAGGCGCTCGATGCGCTCAGCGCCGCCGTGCGGGCGGACCAGGAGCTGTCCCAGGGCTGGAGCCGCCAAGGGGCCAGCCTCCGCCGCCAGCTCGCCGGGCTGTACGTGCGCACTGGCCAGGACGCCGTTCGAGCTCAGCGCTTCGCCGACGCCCGCGCGGCCTTCACCGCCGCGCTCCAGCACGACGCCGACAACAGCGAGGCCCGCTCCCAGCTCGCGGCGCTCGAAACGCAGGCGCCTTGATGAGCGGTCCCGCCGGGCGCCACGGATGCGGGCCGTTGCGCCTGGCCTCCTGACATCCATCCCTGACGCCCATCGCCCTTCCCCGATGCGGTTCTCCAAAACCTGTCGGACAGTCGGACAGGTTTCCGCGGCTCGGTCGGGGCGGAGGCCCTCCGGCCCTCGGGGCTCCAGAACTTGTCCGACTGTCGGACAGGTTTCCGCGGCTCGGTCGGGGCGGAGGCCCCCAGCTACGGCGCTCCCATCCGGTCCGACTGTCGGACAGGTTTCCGCTGCCCAACTGACGGGGCGCCCCCGGCTACGGCGCCCCGAACCTGTCCGACAGGTTCGTGCGGCTCGGAGCACAGGGGGTCCGAAGAGGCCTGGCGCGTGCCGGGCTCCGGAAACACGACGCCCCAGATTCCATCGAGGGAACCCGGGGCGCGGGGTGCGAACGCGACGGCCACGGGGGCCTTCGCGTCACGCGGGGACTCAGGCGAGGTTGAAGATCTTCTTCAGGTCGGACTCGACCTCTTCCTCGGAGCAGTCCTTGGCCAGCGACAGCTCCTTGATCAGCAGCGAGCGCGCCGTGTCCAGCATCTTGCGCTCGCCGAACGACAGGTCCTTGTCGCCCTTGAGCAGGTACAGGTCGCGGAGCACCTCGGCGATCTCGAAGACGGAACCCGTCTTGATCTTCTCCATGTACTCGCGGTACCGGCGGTTCCACGTGGTGGAGTCGACGGAGATGTCCTTCTCGCGGAGGATGGAATAGACCTGCTTGACGTCCTCTTCGCTGATGATCTCCCGGAGGCCGACCGACCCGACCTTGTTGATCGGGATCATGATCCGCATCCCGTTCTCCAGGATGCGCAGCACGTAGAACGACTGGCGCTGCCCGGCGACCTCGGTGTGCTCGATGCCCATCACCTCACCGACGCCCTGGCCCGGATAAACCGCCTTGTCACCAGTCTTGAAGCTGGTCTGCACTAACTGCCTCCTTGGAGAAAGCTTCGACCCCGGCCTTCACGCCCACCACTACTACCACAAACCACATCCACGGGCAACGAAATCGCCTTGACCACCCGATGACAGCCGCACTACGGTGTCCGGTTTTGTGTGCGGTGTCGCTCGGTGTGTGAGCGTCGCGAGACGGACGGGGCGGTGGGTGGGGGTGGGTGTTGGTTCGTTATGCGTGGCGCGACCTGGGTACGCGTCCGTTGTTCTTTCCAGCGCTGAGCCTCTTGCTCGGCGCCCTTTGGCCAACCGGAACAGAGAGCTTCGCCGGGGTATTTCTCCTCTGCGCGCTTTGTCTGGGAGGGTTGGGCATGGCGCTCGGCCCGTTGCCTGGAGCGCACCTGGCGGTGCTCGGCGCGCTGGCCCTGACGGGCGCGGGGCTCTCCTCCCTGGAGGCGCGGGTCGACATCCCTCCCTCTCTCAAGGAGGGTGGCAGCGCGGTCCTCGAAGGTGAGCTGGAGCGCGTGGAGCGCTTCGATGGCGCCGTGAGACTGCGGCTCGCGGTGGCCCGCGCGGGGTTGCGGCAAGAGCCTCCCACCGCCGCCCGTTTCCGCGTCAGCCTTTCCGGACGGGGTGAACGTCTGGAATTGCACCCCGGGCAGCGCCTGCGGGTGGAGGCGCGGCTCGTGCCGGATGCGCCTCCTTCGAATCCAGGTGAGCGGGACTTCTCGTCAGCGCGGCGGCGGCAGGGCGTGGCCTTCACGGGCGGCTTCGTTCCGGGGCGCGTGCTGGCGCTCTCCCCTGCCCCCTCATGGCGGCTCGCGCTGGAGGACGTGCGCGGGCGGCTGACGACGGCGGTGCAGGGGGTCGCGCCCTCGGCGGACGCGGCGGCGCTGTTCCTCACGCTGGCCGCCGGGCAGCGCGCGGACCTGGATGCCTCCTGGGAGGACGCGTTCTCGCGGGCAGGGCTCGCACATGTGCTCAGCGTCAGCGGGCTGCATGTGGCGGCGCTCGCGCTGATGACGCTCGCGCTGCTCAGGCGGGGGCTGGTGCGGCTGGGTGGACGCTCGCGGACGCTGGAGGCACGGCGGTGGGCGGCTCCGGCGGCGGTGCCCTTCGTCTGGGCCTATGTGGTCTTCACGGGGAACCAGGCGCCCGCGGTGCGCTCGGCGGTGATGGCCTCGGCGGTGCTGCTGGGGCTGTCGCTGTGGCGGCGCGCGGATGGGCTGAATGGCCTGTCGCTGGCGGCGCTGGTGCTCGTGGTCTGGACGCCTTCCAGCGTCGTGGACCTGTCGCTCCGGCTGTCATTCCTCGCGGTGCTGGGGCTGGTGCTGCTGTCGCCCGCGCTGCGCGAGGCCCTGCCCCTGGACCGGCCGGCACCATCCGAGCCCCGAGTGCTGAAGCGGTGGGCCGCCCAGGCGCGTGAGACCGTGGCGCAGACGTTGTGCGCGAGCGGCGCGGCGACGCTCGTGGGGTTGCCCGTGGTGGCGGCGGCGTTCGGCCGGGTGAGCCTGGCGGGGCTCGTGTCCAACATCGTCGCCCTGCCCCTGTGCGGCCTGCTCACCGGGCTCGCGGCGGGCGGCGCGGCCCTCTTCGTCGTGGCGCCAGTCGTGGCGACGCCGGTGCTGTGGGCGGGCGCCTGGGCGTCGGAGCTCCTCCTCGTGCTGACGCGGGGCTTCGCGGCCGTGCCCTTCGCGGCGGTGGAGGTGCCGGGCCTGGGGCCGTGGCTCGGCGGGGCGTACGCGCTGGGGCTGGGCGCCTGGGCACTGGGGGCGGGGCGCTGGCGATGGCTGGGCATGCTCGTGCCTGGGGCCGTGCTGGGCGCACTGCTGCTGCCCGTGCTCGCTCCGGAGCCCGCGCTGCGGATCACCTTCCTCTCCGTGGGCCAGGGGGACGCGGTGGTGCTGCGCTCCCAAGGCCACCACGCGTTGGTGGACGCGGGCGGCGTCCCAGAGGGCGCGGATACCGGAGAGCGGTTCGTCCTGCCCTTCCTCAAGGCCGAGGGCGTGTCGCGGTTGGATCTCACGGTGCTCTCCCATCCGCACCCGGACCATGCGCTCGGGCTCGTGTCGACGCTGGCCCAGGTGCCCACCGAACGCCTCTGGCTGTCCGCAGGGAGCGCGGATGGGCCGCTGTCCCGGCGGATCCTCTCCGCGGCGAAGGGAGCCACCGTGGAGGAGGTGGAGGTGGGGCATCCCGCGTTCGTCCTGGGCGAGGCGACGCTGGAGGTGCTGGGGCCGCCCGTGGACCGGGAGCTGATGGAGGGCGCGAACGACCGGAGCGTGGTGCTGCGCGTGCGCCACGGCGACGTCACCGTGCTGCTGGCGGGCGACGTGGAGGCGGACGGCGAGGCCGCGCTCGAGGAGTCCCTGGGCCCGGTGACGGTGTTGAAGGTGCCGCACCATGGCTCGCGCACGTCGTCCACCGCGACGCTGCTGGAGCGCACCCGGCCGCGTCACGCGGTGTTCTGCGTGGGCCGGCGCAACCGCTATGGGTTCCCCCATCCGGAGGTGGAGGCGCGCTACCGGGCCCTGGGCACCGAGTGCTGGCGCACCGACCGGGACGGGGCCATCACCCTGGAGAGCGACGGCGAGGACGTCCGGCTGGTGTCCTTCCTGCCGCGCGTGGATTCCGCGCCGCCCCCCGTTGCCGGGAGTGGGGGGCAGGCCCAGCTTGAGCGGTGATGATCTCCGACGACCTCGACCTCCGGCAGCTCACCACCCAGCTCAAGGCCCGCCTGGGCCCTGGCGAGCCCGTGGGCTACCTGCGCGGCAAGTCCCTCATGCGCGACCTGTTGCTCGACATGAGGGAGAACCGGTTCTCCGAATTGGAGGCCGAGGAGCTCGTCGACACGCTGGAGGCCCGGGGCTTCGTGCGCTTCCTGGGCGATCCGGCGGAGCGCTCCGTGGCGGACGCACCGTGGGACATCTCGCCCCACGCCTGACGCGCCGGCCTACTGGAAGACGAGCCACCCGAAGCGCGGCAGCGCGTGGAAGTCGCCGATGAAGAGGGGCGAGAAGGACTGGCCCTCCACCTGCCGGCGGTCGTGGTGCTCCAACCGGTACAGGTTGAAGCGCCAGCGCTCACCCGGCTGGGGCGGAATGTGCGGCACCTCCGCGAGCCGGTTGAACGGGATGGCCATCTCCACCGTCCAGCCCTCATCGCGGTCGGACGCGTCATCCAGCGTGCCGCGCACCTTCACCGCCGTCTTCATGCCTGAGTCCCAGGAGCGGTCCATGCCCTGGCGCCGCGCAGGGAAGTACGCGTCGAAGATGACGTTGTGGGGAGACACCTGCAGCTCGTTGTACGTGCGCCCGTCCGCGTTGGCGTCGAGGAACACCTCCACGACCTCCTGCTCGTAGATGGAGTCGTCGCGGTTGCGCATCGTGCCCCAGATGTCCGGGTCCTCCACGTCGAAGGCCACGTACAGGTTCGCGTCGTCGTAGACGAGGCGCGCCTGGGTGCGCAGCCGCACGGGCCGGCCATCGAAGCTGCCCGCGAGCGTCACCGGCTTCGCGCCCTTCCAGGCCTCGTCGTCCAGCGCGCCGTCGACCACTGGCGCCTTCTTCACGCGCGTGACGGCGTACTCCGGCAGCGCGGGAGGCTCACCGCCCAGGAGCGGACCGCGCATGCGGTTGCCCCCCAGCTGCATGCGCGGATCATCCACCGCGAGCCGCTCGTCGTCCTTCCAGAAGCCCAGCACGAGCCGTGCGGGCGTGGCGGGCATGGTGACGGTGTGCACGTCCTCCAGCACCCGGCCCACGGGCCAGGTCTCCAGCGGCGCGGCGCCGTCCTGGAACTCGTGATCCGCGTTGGCCAGCATCTGGCCGCTCTCCGGATCCACCACGTGCGCGAAGAAGTGGAAGCCCCGGGGCGGCGGGCGCACGGCCTGGAAGTAGTGTGAAATCCGCACCGGCTGCCCGGGCGTGGCCTGCTCCGGCGTCACGCGCGCGCCAAGGTAGACGATGGCGCCTCCGGCGAAGGTGGCGCCGCTGCGGAAGGTGAGCCCCTCCGGGGCCGCGTCGAGCGTCCGCAACGTCGTGGGCGCGGGCAGCTTGGGCGTGCGGTGGGCGGGGCCCGCCTGTTCATCGCGGCAGGCGCCACCCACGAACAGGACGGAGGACAGCAACGGGACGAGGGCAAGGGAGCGGAGGCGCATCGAAGGCGCGGAGTCTACCCTTCCCGTCTTCCGGGAAGCGTTCTTCCTCGGGTGGGGCAGCGCGCTTCCAATACCTGGGCAACCCGTCCGCAAGGGAGGGCGGCCGAGCCAGCGGGCCCCCGGGGGCCGGTTGGCATGGACGAAAGTACACCCCACTTTTCGCTCCAACACAGGGAGGGGACCACATGAGCAAGGGATTGTTGGCTGGCGCGGCGGTGGTGACGGTGTTGGCGGCGGGCTCCGCACAGGCGGCTTCGACGGAGCTGCGCAGGTCGGCGGACATGCGCGGCCTGACGTTCCTCGTGGGCGGCGGTGTGGAGGGCTACACCAGCGGCCTGCGCGACCAGATTGATCCAGGCCTGGCCTACGGCGTGACGGTGGCCATCAAGCCGACGAACGTGCTGGGCCTGGAGCTGGGTTACACGGGCGCCATCAGCAACTTCAACGACAGCCGCGTGCTGGCGACGGACACCAGCGGACCGGACATCGTGCGCAACGGCGCGCAGGCGGCGGTGACGCTGGGCCTGACGGCCACGCCGCTCCAGCCGTACGTCATGGGCGGCCTGGGCCTGAGCCGCTACAACGTGCGCTCCGCCGCCCTGGGCTTCCAGGACGACACGGTGGGCAACGTGCCGGTGGGCGCGGGCCTGCGCCTGCACATCGGCAGCTTCACCGCGGACGCGCGCGTGAACTACAACTTCCTGTTCGACCAGGAGTTCGCGCTCACCGTGCCGCCGTCCGACGTGGACCTGGGCGGCGACGAGACGTTCAGCAGCGGCGGCCGCTACGTGGGCACCATCAACCTGGGCGCCACGTTCTAGCCAGAAGCGATGGCCACCGCCGTCCCGGCCTCCGGACATGGGGGGCCGGGGCTGGATGGGGC
>NZ_RAVY01000279.1:0-9529 GCF_003611625.1 Corallococcus sp. CA054B | reverse complement strand
GGCGGGAAGACAGCCGCCGTGCGCCAGCCGCTTCAGCCGTGCACGGTGCGACTGTCAGCGGGCACGGCCGCCCGGTCCTTCAGGCCGTAATCCCTCACGACGTGCGCCACCCGCAGGCGGTAGTCGCTGAACACGCCTCCCCGGCCTTCGCGCTGGGCTTCACGGTGGGCCTCCAGTCGCCGCCATTCCGCCACCGCGGCCTCGTCGCGCCAGTAGGACAGGGACAGCAGCTTCCCCGGTTCGCTGAGGCTCTGGAACCGCTCGATGGAGATGAAGCCGTCGATGTCCGCCAGCAGGGGCCGCAGCTCCGCCGCGAGGTCCAGGTACCGCTGCCGATGCGACTCGTGTGCCCAGACCTCGAAGATGACAGCAATCATTCCAGTCCTCCCAGGACGCGGGTGTTGGTGGAAGTACGCCAGGTGACGGGGCCCGACAGCGGCGACAGGTCCAGGCCGCTCGCGAGCACGCGCTCCGCCGCCGCCGTGACCATCGCCGTCGCGAGCGAGGGCCCAGGACAGGCATGCGAGCCCAGGCCGAAGGTGAAGGTCTGGCGCCCCGCGCGCCGTGGAAGGAAGGCGTCGGGCTGGGGATTCTCGAGCGGATCCCGATTCGCGGCGGCGAGCACGACGACCACGGTCTCACCGGCTTCCAGTTCCTGACCCGCGACGAGCGCGGCGGCATGGGTGAAGCGTCGCGTGTTCTGGACCGGGGAATCGTGACGAGCCGCTTCCTGGACCATGTCGTCCATCGTGCACGCGCCCTGTGAGAGCTGTTCGCGCAGCTCGGGCATGCGAGCGAAGGCCCGCAGCGTCGCGCCCAGCAGACCTGCCGTCGCTTCATACGCCTGGGTGAGCAGGCCCACGGTGTTGGGAAGGCGCAGGTCCTCCGCGCCATGGCCTTCCATCAGCCGGGCCGCGAACGCGGTCCTCGCCGTGGACCGGAAACAGGCCGCCACGCGTTCATTCAGCCTCGCCGCACCCTCGCTGCCAACGGGGGGCCCGGCGACCGAGCGGACATAGGCATCCACGTCCTGCACGCTCGCCTCCAGCGTGTCTTCCGGGAAGCCCAGCAGCGACCCCAGCACGAACACGGGAAGCTGGAGGGCGGCGTCCGGCAGCCGTGACAGCGCGGGCGTTGCGAACAACCGAGCCGCCTGGCGGCGGCTCTCCGCTTCGATCTCCCGCAGCGCCAACGGCAGCGCACTTGAAAGTGTCTGTTTCACGGCGGGGTAGGGACCTCCGTCGTTCATCCGCACCAGCCGTCCAAAGAGGGCCCCCGCGGAGGTGCCCACCAGATGCGGAGGCACCGGCTCCGACCGCGGCCGGACCCGGCAGTGCTCGTTCGTGAGCACCGCGCGGACGGTGGCCGCATCCGCCGCGATCCATGGCCCGAAGCCGGGGATGCGGTGCAGGCCGCCCCGAGCTCGAAGCTCCGCGTAGTAGGGGTATGGGTCGGGGTGGGTGACGGCTTGATACGGGTCGGTCGGTGGAGTCATCGGTCCTCGTTGCCGGGCACTCTGCTGCCGTTGCCGTGTCCGTGTGCTAGGAAATGGTTCGTCATGGACCGAATGATGAATGCAGGGCCGGACCTCGCGACGCTGGCCACGGCCGTGGGAGACGCCACGCGGATCCGGATGCTGGAGTTGCTGATGGAGGGACGGGCGCTCGTCGCGAAGGAGCTCGCGTTCGGCACGGGCGTCAGCCCCGCGACGGCGACCGCGCACCTCCAGCGGTTGGAGCAGGCCCGGCTGATCCGCGCCACCCGGCAGGGTCGCAACAAGGTGTTCCGGCTCGCCACTCCCACCGTGGCGCGGATGGTGGAAGCGCTGATGACCGTGGCGGTCCGGGGACCCCGGGCTTCAGCGACTCCGGAGCCCCTGAGGGCCGCGCGCTACTGCTACGACCATCTGGCGGGCAGGTTGGGCATGGGCATCACCGACGCGCTGCTGCGGGCCGGGCACCTGTCCCTTCGCAAACGCGCGTTCGCGCTCACCCCGAGCGGCGAGGCGTGGTTCCAGGACTTCGGCATCGACCTGGCGCCCGTGCGCGAGCAGCGGCGCCACTTCGCCCACCGGTGCCTGGACTGGAGCGAGCGGCGAGACCACCTCGCGGGGGCGCTGGGCGCGGCGCTCGCGGACCGGGTGTTCTCATTGGGATGGGTGGAGCGTCAGCCCGACTCTCGCGGCCTCATCGTCACGCCTGGAGGCCAGCGGGGGCTCAAGCGTCACTTCGGCGTGCTGTAGGCCGCGGCGCTCGCGTCCGCGCGCTCCCGGGTGCGTTGGATGGCGACGGAGACCGCTTCGCCCACGACGCGAGGCAGACCGTGGGCATCCATCGCCTTCAGCCCCGCCTCGGTGATGCCTCCCGGTGTCGCGATCTCCGTGATGAGGCGAGGCGTGGTGGCGCCGGGCTCGGCCAGCAGCTTCGCCGCGCCAATGAGCGTTTCCTTCGCGAGCGCCGCCGCTTCCGCCGCGTCCATCCCATGCGCCATCGCGGCCTGGGCCAGGGTCTCCACGAAGCGGAAGACATACGCGGGGCCCGTGCCGCACACGCCCGTGCAGACCGTGAGGGCTTCCTCGGTCATCCACATCGGCCGTCCTGTCGCCGCGAAGACGGACTCGGTGGCCTGCCTCGCGGCCTCCGTCGCCCGGGTCCCAGCCGTCAGGGGCGTCACGCCCGCCCCCACGCGCACGGGCGTATGGGGCAGGGCGCGGATGACGGCGACGCAGGCGGGCAACGCCGCTTCCAACTGCGCGAGCCGCACATCCGCGGACAGCGACACCACGGCCTGCCCCGGTTCCAGGGCAGGGGAGATGACCGCCATCAGCTCCCGCAGCTGCACCTGCCGCACCGCCAGCAGGACCACTCCCGCGCCCCGCACTGCCTGCGCGTTGTCCATGAGGACGTGCACGCCGTGCCGGGAGCGCAGCTCCTCTCCACGTTCGGGCCGGCGCACGGTGACGCGCAGGTCCGACGGACGCACCTGGCCGGATCGCAACAGTCCCTGGATGAGGGCTTCTGCGATCTTGCCGCCGCCCAGGAGGACGACCGGGCCGGGGATGGAATGGGACGCCATCGCTGAAGCCTACCCTCAAGCGGGCCGCCCGAAGTTGCCAACAGCATCCGTGCTCCGGTGTTGCCCGCGAGGACGCGCGCCGTGGAGCGCAGCGGCGGACTGAGCGGGTGTGCTTCAACAAGTGCCAGGGTGACGCCACCGGCCGAGGCGCCCGCCGGGCCAGCACATTCCAAACCTGTCCGACAGTCGGACACGCTTCCCCGCATGAAGCCCAAAGGCCGCGCTGCTTCGCGGGGACGCGACGTCATGCATGCGCGGACGCGCAGGCGAGGCCAGGGATGGAGGTGCCCGCCGGGGCCCGGTTGCCTCAAAACCTGTCCGACAGTCGGACAGGTTTTCGCCACATGGCGCCCGCGAACTTGTCCGACTGTCGGACAGGTTTCTCGCCGTCCGGCCCCGGAGGGCGACCTCCTGGCTGGCAATGAGAATGGGGGCCGCATGGCCATGTCAGACCCCTGTGGTTGGATGGCGATGCTGGGACGAGGAGGGGAATAGGGATGGGACGGGGAGGACTCGTGGCCTATGTGGAGGCGCAAATCGAGCGCGATATCGCGCTGGGACGGTTGCCCCCGAGCGGGCAATTCGGCTCGGAAGCGAAGCTGGCGCGTCGCTATGAGGTGTGCCGGGGCACCATTCGCGAGGCGCTCCGGCGACTGGCCGCGCGGGGGCTGGTGGTGCAGCGCTCCGGACGCAAGACGCGCGCGGTGGCGCTGGATGAGTCGCTGACGTTGGAGAACCTGGGCCTGGCGCTGCATGACGCGCGCAACCCGGACGCCCGGTGGCTTCTGGAGGGCTACTTCAGCCTCAAGCGGCAGGTGCTGGTGGAGCTTCTGGCCGATTGCTGCGCGAGGGCGTCGGACCTCGACCTGGAGCGGCTGAGGAGCACGTGCTTCCAGCTCCAGGACGCGGCGCGCTGGGAGTCGGGGGCCAGCTGCGCCCAGGTGGAATTCGAGTTGCTGCGGCAGGCCGCGCGGGTGGCGGCGCGTCCCGGGCACGTGCTCCTCGTTCAGTCCCTGCAGCGGGCATTCCTCGGAGGCGCCGCCCAACTGCTGCCGCTCCTGGGCGGTGAGGCGCTGCGTGAGTGGGCGTTCCGCGTGATGGCGATCCTTCACGAGCGCGACGTGCAGGCGCTTCAGCACGAGTTGCCGACGCTGCTGAAAGCGTGCGACGAGCGCGTGCTGAACGCCTTTGCCCCCGCACCCCAGGAGCAGGCTTCACCCGAAGCCCCTCTCTCCCAGGAGGCATGCCGTGGCGTCCCAGTATCAGCCCCCGCGCAAGACACGGCACTGGGGGCACGGCCTGGCGTCGATGCGCCGGATCTTGGCGACCGTGCGCCATTCACCGTGCAGGAGACGGCGTTCGAGGTGCGTCCCCACATGGAGGAACCGTGCCTCGGCCGCCTCGATCCTGCCGCTGGGAACTCCGGCGCGCTTGGGATGGAAACCCATTCCCAGGAGGCGGTGCTCTCCATGGAGACGGCCATCGGGGCGCTGCTTCCTACCGCTCCGAGTCTCAATCCTGGCGAGCCAGGCGGGGTGTGGACCGAGGGGGAGGTGCCGGGCTCGGCCTTGAGCGAGTCATCCGACCGTCGGTCAGGTTGGGGCGCTTCCTCTCCCGAGGGTGACCTCCAGGCCGGGTCGCCACCCGACGATTCCCGCGGAGACGGTCGCGTCGCGGAGAGCGGGGAGGACGGACTGATTCACGGCGCACTGGGCCACTTGGGCCGATGGGCTTTGCGCCTCTGGTGCTCCATGACGCGTTTGTTGTGACGAACCTCTGGCCGCCCACTCAGAATTTCACGCCCACAGTGGTGCGCAGCTGCGTGTCCAGGGGCGGCACCGTCGCGGGCGGTGCGCTGTCATAGGTGAGGTTGAAACCGATGCCCACCGTGACGCGGGGATTGGGCGTCACCGCGAAGATCGTCTCGTTGAGCACGCGCAGGTCGGAGGGGCGGGTGACTCGCGGCTGGAAGTAGACCGTCTCCACGAGGTTGATGTTCTCCATCAGCTTCACCCGGGCCAGCAGATAGCTGGAGACTCGCGGGTCCATGTAGCGGTCTCCCGCGTCCGGCTCGCCGTCGTTGCGCAACCGTTCGTACTCCAGCATCAGCGCCACCCCGAAGGTGACTCCCAGGCGTTCCTCGTTGAGCAGGACGAAGCGCGGACCCGCGCCCAGCAGGGCCCGGAGCTGGAGCCGGCGGAACTCGTTGTACTCGTGCTGGGTGAAGACCTCGCCCGACACCGTGTCCGTGAACTGTCGCCGGTAGCGCACGTGCTCCAGCACCTGGCTGACGATTCGCTCCCCGCTGGCGAACGAATATTCACCGCGGATGACGCCCAGCCAGACGCCGCGGTCGGAGCGCAGCTGGCCCACCAGGGAGCCGCGGATGGAGAACAGCTCCGTGCTGCCCGTGCGCCAGTCGCCTCCCAGCTCGATGGCCGCGGCCGGCCCCGGCTCCGCCTTCTCGTCGAAGAGCGCCTGCACGTTGACGATCTGTGCCGCCGCGCCGCTCGCGTGGAGCAACGCCACCAGCACCACCCACCCACCTTGCTTCAGGAGACCCATGCACCACTGCTGTGCCTGCTTGTGCGCTCCTGTTCAACCCTGATGTGAGGGCTCCCGTGCGTCGGGCCAGCGCTTGACGCCAACGGTGGAGCGGAGCATGCCTGCGGCGTTGCCCAGGTCCTTGTCCCGTTCGGAGTCCGCCCATGCAGGTTCACATCATCGATGCCTTCACCCGTACTGCCGGTGCAGGAAACCGCGCGGGCGTGGTGCTCGACGCCTCGGCGCTGGATGTCCCCACGATGCAGCGGACCGCCGCGGCCGTCAGCGCGTCGGAGACCGCGTTCCTGCTGTCCCGGCCCGGCGACGCCACCGTGCGCCTGCGCTACTTCACGCCCGTGGATGAGATTCCCTTCTGTGGCCACGCCACGGTGGCCACCTTCCACCTTCTCGCGGAGAAGGGGCTCCTGCGCAGCCCGGGGACGTACACGCTGGAGTGCCCCGGCGGCACGTTCGGCATCGAGCTGGAGCCCCAGGGCACGCATGGGACTCGGGTGTGGATCGCCACGCCTCCGCCGCCCGCGCAGCCCAGCCCCGTGGCACTGGACGCGCTGATGGCCACGCTGGGCGGGACCGCGTCGCAGGTGGACCCGTCGCTGCCGGTGATCCGCCAGGGCCACCGGCTGGTGGTGCCCCTCCGGCGGCTCGCGGACCTGGAGGCCCTGACGCCGCGAGGCGCGGCGATGAACGCGCTGCTGATGCCGCACGGCTTGCGCGGCGTCTACCTCTTCACCCGCGAAGCGAAGGAGGAGGGGAGCGTGGCCCAGGCGCGCTACTTCGTCCCAGGCTTCGGCATCCTGGAGGATCCCGTGACGGGCTCCGCCGCGGGACCGCTCGCGGCCTGGCTCGCCGAGCACGGGAGCCTTCGCCTCCCGGAGCACGGCGGCACGGTGTCGAGCCGCATCGAACAGGGCGATACGCTTGGCAAGCCGGGCCGCATCGACATCCAGGTCACCGGGCGGCCAGGCCACATCGAACGCGCTCGCGTCGGCGGGGTGGCCCTCACCGTGATGGACGCCACGCTGCTCGCGTAGCGGGGGCCCGTGAATGCCAGCCCGCGGGGTCCCGGACCCTTGATGGTCCCGCCGTGCGCCTCCACGTTTGGAGTTGGGATGATTCCATCCCCGCTTGAGTGACCGGTGCGGTCCGGCGGCCGGGCGCCAGCCGGCTCCACCAGGGAGGACGTCATGGCAACCGACAACAGGAACCCAGGCGCGCAGGGGGGGCCCTCCTCCTCGCCCGCCGTGAAGAACGCCCAGGCCAACGCGCCGGGCGCCACCTCGCAGGGACAGGAGCCCAGGACGGGCGCTGGCATCAGCCGCCGCGAGTCCCAGGCCCCCGCCATCGGCAGGGAAGCGGCGCCCCTGAGCCCGTTCGGACTGCTGCGCCGGATGCTGGAGGACATGGACCAGCTCTTCACCGGCATGGGAGGCCGGGGCCTCACCGCCCGAAGCAGCGGCGTGCTGGACGAGGGCCTCTGGTCACCGCAGGTGGACGTGCTGGAGCGGAACGGAAACCTCATCGTGAAGGCCGACCTGCCGGGAATGAAGCAGGAGGACATCTACGTCGAGTTGCAGCCGGACCTGCTCATCATCGAAGGCGAGCGCTCCTTCGAGATGGAGGAGGAAGAGGAGGCCGAAGGCGTCTGGAGCCTGGAGCGCAGCACCGGGCTGTTCCGCCGCGCCATTCCGCTGCCGGAAGGCATCGACACGGAGTCGGTCCAGGCGAACTTCGAGAACGGCGTCCTGGAAATCTCCCTGAGGCTCCCGGAGGCGCTGCCCCAGGGCAAGCGCATCGAGGTGAAGGGAGGCTCGCGCGAGCAGGCCCGCCGGATGACGCGCGGCAAACCCATCCACTGAGGCGGGCGGGCGTCAGTGCGTGTGGCGACGGCCCTCGTCCTCCACGACGGCCGCCGCCACCTTCTCCGATGAAGCGCGAAGCTCCCACTCGGAAGGCGAGTGCCAGGACTCGAAGGCGAACAGCTTCCGCATCAGCTTCCCGGCCTGATAGCCAGGGCGCAGCCCGATGGCGTCGAACATCCAGGACAGCGCCTCGTCCGCGAAGGTGTACCAGGCCTCCTCGCAGCCCGTGGCCTCCATGGTGAGGTTCATCGTGGTGACGAGTCCATCCGCCAGGGCCAGCATCCGGATGTCATGGTCGTCCGGGCCCGAGGGCAGGTCCCGCTTCAGCGCCTGGAAGTGGGCATCCAGCTTGAACAGCCATTCGCGCGACCGCTCCAGCGCGTCGATGATGAGCTGGATGTTGGCTTCCACGCTCATGTTCGGCGTCGGCTTCTGTCCGAAGAAACGGTGGCACCAGCAGTAGCCGCCGAAGCTCTCATTGCCCAGATACAGCCCCGTCTCCGTGTACCAGGGCCCCAGGTTCTGGTGGAGCATCCGCTGGATGTGTTTCACCATCGTGGCGTGCTGCTCGTCCGTGAGCTTGCGCGTCCCCGGAGGCACGCGCGGCGCCAGGTATTCGCGCAGCATCCGGATGAGTTTCTCCGGGTCATACCCCTCCAGGCTGTCGCGGATGAGCAGCCAGTGCCCCAGGGGCGACCGGCTCATACGGCCACCTCCGCCACCCGCGCCGCCGCCTCACGGAGAGCCTCCGGGGGAGGCGCGATCCAGGACGTGAAGACGAAGGCGCTGTCCAGCTGCTCCAGCGTGGCCTCCGACAAGGGCAGTCCCATCGCCTCGATGCACCACGTCATCGCGTCCTGCGCGACCTGGTACCAGGTCTCCTCGCAGGACGTCGTCTCCGCCGTCAGGTCCACGGTCCGCACCAGCCCTTCCGCGAGCGCCTTCGCCCGGAGGGCCTTGTCGTCAGCGGCCGCCTCAAGCTGACGGCGCGAGGCCTGATACACGCCGTCCAGCGCGTACAGGAACGAACGGATCCGCTCCAGCGCCTCCAGCATGAGCTGGATGTTCTCATCCACGTCCCACGTCCGATGCGGCGGGTTCTGGTTGAAGAACGAGTGACACCAGCAATAGCCCCCCAGCACTTCATTGCCCAGGGGCAGGCCGCTCTCGACGTACCAGGGACCCAGCTCGGCCTGGAGCAGGTCCTTCACGACGTTCTGCGCCTGCTTGAGCCGGCTGGCGTGGATGCTTCCGGTGCGCAGGGGGGCCAGGGCCTCCCGCAGCCGGGACGCCAGCGATTGCGGCGAGTAGGCATCCAGGCTGTCGCGGATGCGGCGCCACGTGAAAGCCGAAGCGTCACTGCTCATTCAGGCACCTCGTTGCGGCACGGGGCGTCCGGCCCCGCGATGGTCCGGGCCAGCAGCCTTGCCAGCCGCGTGTAGTTCACCGCGTCTCCCGGACGCTTGGGCCACAGCACCACGGGCGCCAGCGGTGGCGTGGGCAGCCGGCCCCGGCGCAGCATGTATTCCAGCCACAGCCGCGCCGCGCGGGCGTTGCCGTCCGGGAAGGGGTGGAAGAAGCACAGGTCCAGGTACAGCCGCGTGGCATGCGCCACCGGGTGACGCTCCTCCCGCGCGTCCGCTTCCACCTTGTCGCGGAAGGCCGCCTCCAGGCCGGGCGCGTGCGCATAGCGGTGTGCGCCCCCCCACGCGAAGGCGTCCCCGGCGCGGAAGCCCGTGGGTCCGCCCAGGAGCTCCGACTGGACCTCCACCATCCAGGCGAAGGTCAGCGGCTCGCCCGCGTCCGCGAGCCGCCGCACCCGGGCCAGGGCCCGCTCGAAGCGCTCCGTCCGCGCCGGCCCCTGGACTTCATGGGCCGGTGCGTCATGGCGGTGCAGGAAGTCCTCCTGGGCCCCTGTCTCCCGGAAGGGCTGCCGCGCCGCCGCCGCCAGGTCCGCCCGGAGCGAGGGCAGCGCCCAGTCCAGGGCGCGCGTGGCCTCCCGGTGGGGCGTGAGCTGCTCGGTGGGGGAC
>NZ_RAVY01000278.1:0-9660 GCF_003611625.1 Corallococcus sp. CA054B | reverse complement strand
GTTCCTCGGCCATCGTGGACTCATGCTGCTGTCCGGCCGTCAGCGCGAGGTGGAGCGGCTTACCGCCCGTCGTTGTGACGGCGTGAACCTTCGTTGAAAAACCTCCTCGAGAACGCCCCAGAGCATTTCTTCGGACCCCCCTTTTCCGCCCGAGGCGTCCTGGTGCGCCCGGACGACGGAGGCATCCGCGAGGGAGCCCAGTTCATCCACTTCAAGTCGCAGGGCCTTGAAGATGGCCTCCCATTTCCCGGCTTGGGCCCAGCGATGGAAGCGGTTGTACACCGTCTTCCAGTGGCCGAACCTCTCGGGCAGGTCCCGCCACTGCACGCCCGTCTTCACGCGCCAGATGACGGCGTTGATGAAGTCGCGGTCCCCTCGCTTCGAGGGAGGACCGCTGCGAGAGCCCAGCAAGGGCTTGATGCGGCTCCACTCGGCATCGCTCAGTTCATGTCGGCGCACAGCCAGCGTTGCTCATGCCTGACGCTGGCTGGCAACCTCCTGATGCCCCCCATGGCCGGGTCCAACACCGGTGCTTGATCCACCAGGTTGATTTTCGGGCCGGAGATCAGGGACAGCCCCTAGACTGTTCAGTACGTCTAAGGAAACCGCTTGAAGTCGCGTGTGCTTCTGCACGAACGCGTCGCAACCTTTCTGTACCTCGCCCGTGCCGTAAGGGCCATCTTCGGCAGGAAGCAGTTCTGCTGCCGCATCTGCAGCATGGGCGCAATGAGTCCGGTCAAGGCCCCATTTCCTCGGGAAGCGGTGTACGGAGAAACATCAGCCCGCCGCCCTTTCTGCGAGGAATGATTCGGAAGCCCTTTCCCGCTACACGGATCAAGTCGCCCTCCTGCCCCAGTCCCTGCGCGAGCCAAGCATCCGCATCTTCGGGCGTAGCGAACGACCGGGCCACGACAACGGATTCCGTGGCGGGGATGAAGAACTTCCGGAAGTACTCCCGGTAATCCTCCAGCTTCCCGTTCTCGCGGACGTAGAGCAGCGCCACCGTAGCGATCCTTAGCGCTTCGTCCTCGAGCGCCCCGTCCTCGAACTGCTCACCAATCTTCCCAAGGACGCCCATCACGGCATCGACGTCGAAATTGGAGTTGAAGGCCATGGGCCTTCCTACAGAGTGAGGTTCAGAGCTCCAGCGGCACCCATGGTCAAATGTCAGCGGAAAGAATCGACGATGTAGGCAGCGGCAACGGAGCCATCGAGAATCGCCATTCCGGGCTTTGACTCAGGCAGCTTCCGCATCTGATCCCGGCTGAGCCGAGCCACGGCGCAGATGGGAACCTTGTCGCCATCTGGAGGGTGGGCCTCGTACCAGCGAATGACGACCTGGGGCCCGCTCGTCCAGACCTGCCCATACAAGCGTGTCGTCGCCTCAAGGGTGCCCATGTCGTCCTTGAGGATGCTCTCAATGGGCCCGTCGTAGAGCGAGATGCGCCTTGCGTCGATCTGGTTGGCATCAAGATCCGCCAGCGCTGCATCCCCGACGCGCAGCCTCAGGTACCGCATGACTTCGAGCGCCTTCGCCGAGCACTCCTGCGGTCCTGGGGTGCCGTCGGGGCGTAGCGCCACACCGCCAGCCGTAGTGCAGCCGGAAGGGGCGCCAAGCAGGAGAACGGAGCCGAGCAACAGGGCCTTGGGCATGCGCATGAGCGCCACTTCTACTGCCGAAGCAGGGTGTGATCCATCGCGACAAACACCTGGAGGAGTCCATCGTCCCGGAATATCTGGAGGGCCAGATCGGCCAACTGCCCGTCCTTGTCCTCGAAGGCGCTCTTGTCGACAACGACGGCGATCGTTCCCGACTGTCCTGAAACGAGGACGGAGCGATTCATGCGAAGCGCGAACGGGCGAGCGCTGTCACTGGAGAAGTCGCGAGTGAGATAGGCCCCGTCGAACCTCCATGTCTGGCCATGGTAGGTGTTCGTCAGGTGAATTACGGCCGCCGCCTTTTCTGGCCCCGAGAAGACTTCAACGACCATGTCCATGTCTTCGTTCTTCGAGCGCCAGAACTTCGCACGCCGAAACGGCGTCTTCTTGACCTGTCCATTCGCGAGAAGCGTCGCATAGGCGTGGTCAACCGAGTTCTCTTCCTTCTTGAAGCGCTCATTCTCCTCACTCAGCTTGCGCTCGCGGCTGAGCGAGTCATAGAGCGACGAGAGGACCGCATTGTAACTGTCGGGGTCCTTGAACACGTTGACCTGATAGTCGATCCAGCCCCAATCCTCTCGGCTCTTGGCCCTCACGAGGAACGTGAACTCTGTTCCATCAACGAGTGTCACCAGCAGGGGTAGCGCTTCGCCGCTATCGAGTTCACGCAGCGGTTCGAGGATGACCTTCTTGCCGCCGATCAGCGGCGCTTCGAAACGTCCTTCCCACCCAAGGAACTTCGTCCGGGCGGGATCTACTTCCGCTTCGAATCGAAGCGCTGTCACCACCTGCCAGGAGACATAGATGGACGACGCCTCCTGGGCTGGATGGGCTGGGACCTTGATCGTCCGGATTGTCAGCTTGTCTGACACCTCCCTCGCCAGGGACGGCGAAGCGATCAGGACAAGCAGGAGGCCATACCTGAGGAAAGGGAGGGAGCGCATGAACTCCCAACCTATCAGGGCAGGTACGGTTCATCCAACCCTTGCCTTGAGTGATGCCTGGGCCTCCCGAGTGACGAGCTTCCCCGTGACGCCTTTGGGCAGCACCACGCCGAAGAAGAAGCCCTCCTCGAAGGGGTCCGTCGACTCGAGCTGGACCTTCACACGGGAGGCAATCGTCGTCAGTGCCGTCTTCAGGAACACCATCGCGAAGTCCGCGCCCACGCACGCGCGCGGCCCCCGCCCGAACGGGAAGAAGTAGCCGCTCCCCAGCGGGTCTCGTGCCGCGCCTCCGTCCAGCCAGCGCTCCGGCTTGAACGTGTCCGGGTCCGGCCAGTGCGCCGGGTCCCGGTGCAGGTGCTGGTTCGAGATCATGATCATCGAACCCGCTGGCAACGTGACCCCGGCCAGCTGCGCGTCCTTCGACGGCGTGCGCGTCATCACCCGGACCGCCGGCAGGATGCGCAGCGCCTCATACGCCACCGCCTCCGCCCACTTCGCGGACTCCACCTTCTGGAACGTCAGCGGCCCGCCCGCCACCAGCGAAGCGGCCTCGGCTGCCAGACGCGCATCGGCCTCGGGGTACTTGTTGAGCTGGTGGAACGCCCCCACCAGCGTGACGCTGGAGGAGAACGCCCCGCCGAAGTACGTCCCCCCGAGCATGTGCGCCAGCACCTGATCATCAATGCCCGGTGTCTCCCGCAGGTAGCGGGACATGAGGTCCACGGCCCCCGGGTCCCGCCGCTTGCGAGCCTCTCGGATGCGGTCCACGAAGTGCCCGTAGAAGCGCGCCTTCACCGCCTCGAAGTCCTTGGGCGGCTTCACGAACTTCAGCGGCAGCTTCGACTGGATGCGCGCGTCCGCCGCCCTCGCGAGCAGCATGAAGTCCTCGAACACCTGGTCCGGCAGCTTCTCCCCTACCTGAGCCACCGAGAACGCGTCGAACGTCAGCCGGCGCAGCGCGGGCGCGAAGTCGATGCGCTCCTGCTTCAGCAGCGCGTCCACGGACTCGGAGATGGACTCCTGCATGGGGCCCACCAGGTCCGCCAGCGCCTCTGGGGCCCACGGCTGCGCGGAGGGCTCCAGCGCGCGCTTCTGGACCCAGTCTCCACGCAGCTCCGCCGTGAAGGCCGTGTCGTCCGTCGTGGAGGGACGGATCTGTTCGCTGATGTTCCCCTTCTCGAACTCCATCCGGCGCGGCGACTCGTAGACCTCCGCGATGAGCGCCGGGTCGTTGAGCACCAGTCCGGGATTGGGCCCCATCCAGATGAGCGTGACGCCGCCGTACTCGCGGCCATAGCGGGCGCAGACGTCCCAGGGCAAAGCCCCCAGGAAGTCCCCGGCCGTGCCGAGGATCCCCGGCTGGGGACCGGGCAGCGACGCGAACGGCTTTCGCTTCGCGCCGAAGAACAGGTTGAAGAGGCCTCGAGAGAGGGCGTTGGGCACGGGTGGTGTCTCCTGACGGCGCTAGACGGTGATGCCGCAGGGGATGCGGTCGGCCTGCAGGACGGTGTAGGGCACCGCGAGCTTCGCGTTGCGCGCCTTCACGGCCTCGCTCTGCGCACGCAGGCGGGAGTGGAAGCGGTCGCGGATGGCAATGAGCTCCGGCTCCTGGAAGTAGTCCTCGCGCCAGCCGCCGTCGTGGAGCAGGTACTCCTCGTCGTCCCCGAAGCTGGACAGGGCGCGGCCCACGGCCACCTGCCAGAGCATCTGCGTCTTGGAGGGAATCATCGCGTCGATGTCCTTCTCCCCCAGGACGCCCTTCTTGCGCGGCGGAGGCTGGCGCATGCAGAGCGGTGCGTTGGGCACGAAGGCGTAGTGCTCGTACTGGAGGTAGTTCACCGCCGCGTGCTGGACGCTGACCGTGAAGAGCACCGTGGTGAGGATGTCCGTGAGGTCGGACACGCGCTTCAGCTCCGCGCACGGGAGCTTGTCCACGGGCAGGCCGTGCTCGGTGAGTTCCTTCCACCAGCGCTGCATGTCGGCGTCGTGCACCAGGTCCTCGTCGGACCTGTAGAAATGCCCCAGCACCCCACCGACGTACTCCTCGAGCGCGTCCCACAGGAGCAGCGCGTCGTCGCGGTACGGGTAGTGCGGAAGCACCGCCGGGTCGAGCACCCCGCGCCGCTCGATGTCCAGCCGCGGCTTGTTGTCCGCGAGCGTCCAGGCCCTGTACCCCTTCTTGCCCAGGAACACATGGCCCTGGTCGGGGCCGCCGGTGGCGATGAGGTCGTCGAACACGCCGCCTTCCGCGAGCAGGCCCTTACGCGCGCCCTCGTTGATGGCGAGCGTGTAGCGGAAGTGCCGGCGCAGCAGCTTGTAGACCGGGTGTGGGTCCGGGAGGTTGCGCATCGTCGCCACGACGAACGGCTCCGCCACGAAGTGGGTGCGCAGCGCGTGGCCCACCATCTGGTGCGTGTTGCCCTCGCTGCACCGCAGGTAGATCTTCGCGGCCAGCCAGTCGTGCGGACTGTCATTCGGCGTGAACACCGGGTCCAGCTCCGGATCCCGCCCGAGCTGGATGGCGATGGGCCGCAGCTGCCGCGTGTCATCCAGATACAGCAGGCACCGGGACGCGGGCGCCCACCGGCGCTCCTCGACGCCCGCCTTGTCCGTCTTCTTGAACATGGGCACGTCGCCCAGGATCTCGAAGTCGAGCAGGAAGACGCGCTTGCCGGCCAGCGCCTGCTCCAGCGTCGTGCCCGGTGACAGCTGCCCCTTCAGCGCGTCATCCGTCACGGGCATGCCCTCCGGCAGCGCGGTGATGGACTGGATGTGGACGGGGCTGATGCCCTGCACCGCCTGCCGGGCGAACTCGAAGTCGTCCTGCCAGCGCCGGGCGAGCGTGGGCAGCTCAAGGCCCTTGAAGAAGTCGAAGATGTCGACGAGGCCGTTCCACGCCTTGCTCAACACGGGCATGTGCAGCTTGATGGCCGCAAGCGTCTTCGCGATGACGACCTCGTAGCTGCCGTCCACGAGCCCCCGGTAGAGCTCGTCCTTCGGCAGCGGCCGCGCCTCCGTGATGTCGAGCGCACCGGGCAGCCCGGCGGTCGCCTCCGCGGGGCGCCATGGATACATGCGCTGCCGGGCCTGGAGCAGCTCGTTCCGGGCGGCCCTCTCCCGCTCGTGCTGGACCTGCTGGGGCAGCCGGGCGGTGCCCTCCAGGACGTCCGCGGTCGTCCTGGCCAACACCCAGCGGTAGTAGGGGAAGAACCAGTGCTTCCCCGTCGCGGTGACGGTCACCGAGTCCAGCAACCAGTCGCCCCCCACCCCGCCGCCCGCGTTGGTGAAGCGCAAGAGCAGCAGGTCGCCCAGATCCTCGGCCTTGACGGGATAGGCATCCACCGCCCCGGCCTCGAAGTCGTTGTGGAAGCGCTTGTCCAACAGGTGCGGTTGACTCTCACCTTTGGTGCCCACCAGGACCACGGAGATGGCCGCGTTCGTTCCGGCACCGAGCTTCGAGCTCGTGCGAATCGTCAGCGTGTATTCGACAGTCATGGCTTTCCCCACTAGCACGTCAAATCCAAGGTACGCCGCCTGAAAGGCGCGGCGGACAAGCCCTGGCTCGCGGGGACAGGTGATCGCAGGCTTGGGCTTTGGATCCAATCGTGGATCCCCCGAGGGTGGTACCTTCCGGCGCGATGAAGCGCGCTCCCTGTCGTTCCCTGTGGGTTGGTGGTTCCGGTAAGGCCTCTTGCACTGGGATTGAGGCCTGGCGCTGATGCGGACCGCGTGGCGCCGGCTGTTGACCTCGCTGGGGTTCTCATCGAAGGCCGTGGAACCGCCCCTCCTGGAGGCGGAGGAGCTGGCCCGGTGGTACGCGGGGCTGGGGCTGAAGGAGCGGCTGGCGGTCAGCCGCAACCTGGTCAAGCAGGTGCGTGCGCCGCGAGCGCTCCGGGCGTCGTCGACCCTCCCCGCCGCCGTCACCGGCAGGTTGATGTTCGAGCAGGACGGGCCCCAGGGGCCCATTCCCCTGCATCACATCAAGGTCGAGCTGTGGGACCGGGACTTCGGCACGCCGGACGACTTCCTTGGCGACGGCTTCACGGCCGCGGATGGTTCGTTCGAGATCCGCTACGACCCGGCGGACGCGGGTGAAGGAGACCTGCCGGACCTGGAGCTGCGCTTCTTCGAGCCGCAGCACACGTTCCGACAGGACGGCCGCGTGGTGGAGACGTGGAGGCGCATCGGTTCGGAGCGCGGGCCGGATGACCACGCCGGGCTGGCGTATGACTTCGGGACGCTGCGGCTGCCCTACTGGGAGTACGACCCGTCGACACCGCTGGCGCGGTTGCTGGTGGCGGAGGAAGGCACCCCGCCCACGGCGTATGCGCCCGGACGCGCGCTGGCGATGCTCAAGGCCGTCGCACCCATCGAACTGGTGAAGCGGCAGCACCAGATGCAGATCCGGCTGGGACAGGCGCCGAGCCTCGCGAAGATCCAGGCGGACTACCCGGAGACGATGACGGTCCGGATGGAGCGCGAGTCCCCGGGCTCCACTCGGAGCGACGTATGGTTCGGGGAGCGCCTGCTCAACGGGATGTTCTCCACCCTCCTGGACCGCGACCCGGAGGTGCCTGGAGACGACCAGGCCTTCCGGCTGTACCTGCCGTGGAATGCCTATGAGCAGGACGGCGTGCATTGCCTGCCGGACGTGGACCTCCGGCTTCGGCTGGTGGACGGGAAGCTGATGCCCCAGCGGATCATCCTGGGGATGCGGGAGCCCGGAGCGACGGCGCCCGGCTCACCGGTGACGCGCCGGACGTACACGCCCGCGGATGGCGCGGCCTGGGAGGCGGCGAAGCGGATGGCGCGGGTGAGCGCGACGCTGGACGTGGAGCTGGGCAATCACCTGGGACAGTGCCACTTCAACGTGGAGCAGTACGCCATCGCCGCGCACCGCAACCTGCGGCGCAATCCCTTGTGCTGGCTGCTCATGCCGCACCTGCGCGAGGTGGTGTTGATCAACCACGCCGCCAATGGGTTCCTGGTGGGACCCACGGGGTACATCACGCGGGCCAGTGCGCTGACGGAAGCAGGCATCCACCAGCGGCTGGAGCACCTGATGGGCAGCTATGACTGGAAGGGCTTCGCGCCCGCGGCGCCAGTCTGCGAGGGGCACCGCTACGCGCACGCGGGACAGCTGTTCTGGAAGCTGCTCGGGGAGCACATCGACGCGTTCTTCTCGGAGCACGGCGCGGAGGTGGAGGCGCAATGGCAGGAGGTGCGCAGGTTCTCGGACGACCTCGTCGCGCACTCCGCGCCAGCGTTCGTGTGCCGCTATCTGCGGGCGAAGGTGCCGGGCAAGGACGCGCCGTGGTTCGTGCGCTCGGAGCGCATGGACCTGGACGCGAAGGTCACGGAGCCGGCAGCCAGGGCCGTGAGCGCGGTGACGCGGACGGAGACGCCCCAGCCCGGTGAGGTGGAGGCGCTGAAGCACCTCTGCCGCTACGTCATCTTCTTCGCGACGTTCCGGCACGCATGGGCGAACAACCTCCAGTGGGAGGACGCGGGCGAGGTCCTGTACTCGTGTCTGGGATTGCGCTGGGGCAAGGGCGGCGCGCTGTCCCCGGAGGAAGACCTGGACGTCGCGCCGACACCGGATGAGGCGACGGAGATGCTGTGGATCTCCTGGATGCTGTCCAAGACGAACTACGGCTTCATCCTGTCCAACGAAGAGGAGGACGTGCATCCCCGGCTGCTGGAGCTGCTCCGGGCCCATGCCGCGGACTTCGCGGCCCTGGGCCTGGACGTCAGGACGGTCAGCTCCCGCATCAACATCTAGGCGGCTTCAGTACGTCCAGGGGAAGCGCTTGAAGTCGCGCTTGCGCTTCTGCACGAACGCGTCGCGGCCCTCCTGCGCCTCCTCCGTGCCGTAGCCCAGACGCGTGGCCTCGCCCGCGAAGAGCTGCTGGCCCACGAGCCCGTCGTCCGGGAGGTTGAAGGCATACTTCAGCATCTTGATGGCCGTGGGGCTCTTGGTGTTGATCTCCGCCGCCCACTCCAGCGCCACCTTCTCCAGGTCCTTGTGCGGCACGGCCTTGTTGATGGCGTTCATCTGGAACGCCTCGTCCGCCGTGTAGGCCTGGCCCAGGAAGAAGATTTCGCGCGCCCGCTTCTGCCCCACCTGCCGCGCCAGCAGCGCGCTGCCGTAGCCCGCGTCGTAGCTGGCCACGTCCGCGTCCGTCTGCTTGAACATCCCGTGTTCCTTGCTCGCGATGGTCATGTCGCACACGACGTGCAGGCTGTGCCCACCACCCGCCGTCCAGCCCGGCACCACCGCGATGACCACCTTCGGCAGGAAGCGGATCTGCCGTTGCACTTCCAGGATGTGCAGGCGTCCCAGGCGCGCGGGGTCCGCCGCGTCCTCGCCGGGCTCGTACTTGTAGCCGTCCTTGCCGCGGATGCGCTGGTCGCCTCCCGAGCAGAACGCCCACCCGCCGTCCTTCGGCGACGGCCCGTTGCCCGTGAGCAGCACCACGCCCACGTCCGTCATGAAGCGCGTGGCCTCCAGCGCCCGGGCCAGCTCGTCCACCGTCTTCGGACGGAACGCGTTGCGCACCTCCGGCCGGTTGAACGCGATGCGCACCGTGCCCTGATCCACCGCGCGGTGGAACGTGATGTCCTTGAACTTGTGGCCTTCCACCGGCTGCCAGCGGGACGCGTCAAAGAGGTCCGAAACCATGCGCTGTCTTGCTCCGAAAATGGGGAGAGTGAACGGCCCGGAACCCTAGCGGTTTCCGCTCGGGGACGCCCGCGCTACCGTGCGCGCCATGTCCACGAGCCTGCTCGTCGTCCATGTCCACGTGCACGTGCTGCCCCAGCACGTCGACGCCTTCCTCCAGGCCACCCTCGCCAACGCCCGCGAGAGCGTGAAGGAGCCCGGCATCGCCCGCTTCGATGTCTGCCAGGACAACGAAGACCCCACCCGCTTCGTCCTCGTGGAGGCCTACCGCACGGCCGAAGCCCCCGCCGCGCACAAGGAGACCGCCCACTACCTCACGTGGCGTGACACCGTCACCCCCATGATGGCCGAGCCCCGCGTCCCCCGCCGCTACAC
>NZ_RAVY01000277.1:0-9715 GCF_003611625.1 Corallococcus sp. CA054B | reverse complement strand
TCCCTGGACGCCCCCGCCGCCCTCGCCTCCTGCCTGGACTCCCTGCCTTCGGGCGAACGGCTTCGCCTGCTGGACGCGCTCTATGAGATGGCGCTCGCGGACGGCCCCCTCCAGCGCTCCGAACGCGAAGCCCTGAAGCGCATGGCCGAAGGCCTGGACGTCCCCGACGCCAAGGTCCAGGCCCTGGCCGAACAGCACCTGGGCGACGCCACCGCCCACTACCAGACGCTGGGCCTCCCCCCGGACGCCACCGACGCCGAGGTGAAGAGCGCCTACCGCAAGCTCGCCGCCCGCTTCCACCCGGACAAGGCCAGCCACCTCGCGCCCAAGGCCGCCGAGCAGGCCGCCCGCCGGTTCCAGGCCGTCCGCGACGCCTACGAGGAAATCCGCAGGCTGCGCGGCCTGTAGCCCGGGTTAGAAGACAGGAATCCCATGAGCCAGCGTCCCCCCAAGAAGAAGGAAGCGGAGTTCCAGAACAACCCGTTCAAGTCCGCCATCAAGACGCTTCAGGATCAGCAGAAGCAGGAGAAGGAGGCCGCCGTCGCCGCGGAGGCCGCGAAGAAGAAGGCCGTCGTGCACAAGGCTACGAAGGCCCCCAAGGCGCGTCCGGAAGACGACGACGTGGGCCTCTTCTTCTCCGCCATGGACGGCGTGCAGCAGATCACGAACCGCGGGGAAGCCCCCAAGACGAACCCGCGTCTGCCGGAGATCATCGACGAGAACGCGGAGGCGCTCGCGCAGCTCTCCGACCTGGTCGCCGTGGACGGGCCGCTGTCCTTCACCGGCACGGACGAGTCCTTCGAGGGCGCCTCCCCCGGCACCGACCCCAACCTGCTGCGTTCCCTGCGCCGGGGCGACTTCTCCGTGCAGGACCGGCTGGACCTTCACGGCAAGACGCAGCGCGAGGCCCAGGCCGCCGTGGAGCGCTTCCTGTCCGACAGCCGCCGCGCCAAGCGCCGCTGCGTGCTCATCGTCCACGGGCGCGGTTTGAATTCCAAGGATCAGATCCCGGTGCTCAAGGACGCGGTGAGGGACCTCCTGTCGCAGAAGCGACTGGAGCGGATGGTGCTGGCGTTCTCCACTGCCCGTCCGCAGGACGGCGGGGCCGGCGCCGTCTACGTGCTGCTGCGCCGATAGCTTTACGCGTGGCCGTGGCTGTGCATACATGCCGCCATGGTTCGCGACCTCATTGACCTCCACATCCACGTGGGTGGCGCGGTGGCTCCGCACATCCTGTGGTCCATCGCCCACCAGCAGGGCTTCAAGCTCCCCGTCAAAAACTACTTCGACTTCGTCGAGCTGATCACCTCCCGTCCGGGCAAGGTGGGCAGCCTCGACGACTACCTGAAGATCCTCCACACCTGGACGGAGAAGATCCAATCGTCTCCCAGCGCCATCGAGCGCTCGGTCTACGAGGTGATTGGCAAGGAGTACCGGGGCAGCCGCGTCACCCAGATCGAGCTGCGCTTCAACCCGATGAAGCGCAACCTCTCCAGCGAGCTGGACCTGGACCACATCATCCACGCGGCGCTGCGGGGCATGGACCGCGCGACGCTGGAGTACGGCGTGAAGGTGGGCCTCATCTTCTGCCTGGCCCGCGAGTTCGACCACAAGCTCAACAGCATCATCGTGGAGAAGGCCATCAAGTACCGCTCGCGCGGCGTGTACGGCATCGACCTGGCCGGCACGGAGCGCGACGCGATGGAGCACAAGTCCTCTCTCTCTGAGTACGAGGACCTCTACGCCCGGGCGCGCAAGGCGGGCCTCAAGTGCACCGTGCACACCGGCGAGACGGCCGGCACGGGCGCCAACGGCCTGATGGCGGCGGTGGAGAAGCTCAAGCCCCACCGCATCGGCCACGGCATCCGCGCCGCCTACGACGAGTCCGCGATGAAGATCCTGCGCGAGAACAACATCACGCTGGAGCTGTGCCCGACCTCCAACATCCACACCAAGGCGGTGGCGGACCTGCAGGAGCTCAAGCACATCATGCAGACGTTCTGGGACCGCAAGGTGAAGTTCACCATCAACACGGACGGCCCCTACCTGTTGGAGACGGACATGCGGCGGGAGATTGAGATCGTCGAGTCCAACGGCCTGCTCAGCACCGAGCAGGTGGACCAGGCACTCGCGTGGGCGCGCGAGGCGTCCTTCATCCCGGCCTGACGCATGTACGGCCTGACTCGCGCATTGCTCTTCAGCCTGCCCCCGGAGCCCGCGCACCGGCTGGGCATGTCGGGGCTCGCGGCCCTGGGGAAGTGGAACGCCCGCTGCCGCGCGATGCGCGAGCACACGCTGAGCCGCGCGCCCATGGACCTGTCCGTGGAGCTGGCGGGGCTGAAGTTCGCCCACCCGGTGGCGCTCGCCGCCGGGCTGGACAAGGACGCGGAGGCCGTGGACGGGCTGTTCGCCTGCGGCTTCTCCGCCGTGGAGATTGGCACCGTCACGCCGAAGCCCCAGCCCGGCAACCCGAAGCCGCGCCTGTTCCGCCTGCCGGAGCACCGCGCGGTCATCAACCGCATGGGCTTCAACAACCACGGCACGGCCACCGCGGCGGAGCGCCTCAAGGCCCGCGAGTGGAAGCCCGGCCCGCTGGGCGTGAACATCGGCAAGAACAAGGACACGCCTCTGGAGCGCGCGGTGGACGACTACGTGGCGTGCGTGGACGCGCTCGCGCCGCTGGGGGACTACGTCGTCGTCAACGCGTCGTCGCCCAACACGCCGGGCCTGCGCAAGCTGCAGGAGCCGGAGGCGCTGTCCGCGCTGCTGCTCGCCGTGCGCGAGCGCATGGACCAGGTGGCCCCGGGCACGCCGCTGTTCCTGAAGATCGCCCCGGACCTCACGCCGGAGGCCGTGGATGAGGTGGTGGACGTGGCGCTGGCGCGCGGGCTGTCCGGGCTCATCGCGACCAACACCACCCTCACCCGCCCCTTCGAGCACAAGCACTCGAAGGAGGCCGGCGGCCTGTCCGGCGCCCCGGTGCGCGAGCTGTCCAACGCCGTCATCCGCCGCGCCTACCAGCGCAGCCAGGGCGCCCTGCCCCTCATCGGCGTGGGCGGCGTGTTCACCGCGCAGGACGTCTACGAGAAGCTGCGCGCGGGCGCGACCGTGGTGCAGGTCTACACGGGATTCATCTACGAGGGCCCGGGCATGGTGGACCGCATCCTCCCGGAGCTGGGCGCCCTGCTGGCCCGGGACGGCTTCGCCTCCGTACGAGACGTGATTGGCGTGGACGCCCGCTAGGGGCTGTCCCTGATCTCCGGCCCGAAAATCAACCTGGTGGATCAAACACGGGCGTTGGACCCGGCCTTGAGGGGCACCAGGAGGTTGCCAGCCAGCGTCAGGCATGATCAACGCTGGCTGTGCGCCGACATGAACTGAGCGATGCCGAGTGGAGCCGCATCAAGCCCTTGCTGGGCTCGCGTAGCGGCCCACCCTCGAAGCGAGGGGACCGCGACTTCATCAACGCCGTCATCTGGCGCGTGAAGACTGGGGTGCAATGGCGGGACCTTCCGGAGCGATTCGGCCACTGGAAGACCGTCTACAACCGCTTCCACCGCTGGGCGCAAGTCGGGCGCTGGGAAGCCATCTTCAAGGCCCTGCGACTTCCGGTGGATGAGCTCGGCTCGCTGGCAGACGCTTCCGTCGTCCGGGCGCATCAGGACGCCTCGGGCGGAAAAGGGGGGTCCGAAGAAATGCTCTGGGGCGTTCTCGAGGAGGTTTTTCAACGAAAGTTCACGCCGTCACAACGGCGGGCGGTAAGCCGCTCCACCTCGAAATAACGCCCGGCCAGCAACATGAGTCCACGATGGCCGAGGAGTTGTTGGTGCACGCCGAGGGCAAGGCCTTCATCGCGGACACCGGTTACGACGCAGAGCGCATTCGCGCCAACGCCCTGAAGGTGGGAATGACGCCTGTCATTCATCCCCATCCCAGCAGGAAGCAACCGCCTGCGCTGGACCGCACCCTCTATCGGTTGCGCTACCGGGTGGAGTGCTTCTTCCACGACCTCAAGCGCTTTCGGGCTGCGGCCACCCGCTACGACAAGACGGCGAAGAGCTACCTCGCCGTCCTGCACGTTGCTTCCATGCTTCTTTGGCTGCGGTAATCAGGGACAGCCCCTAGTCCTCGTTCCGGATGAGTTCCTCCGGTGGGTAACAGAAAGTTCGGCGGGCCTTGGCCAGGGTGAGCGTCACCCGCTTCGGTGGGGACTCTCAAGTCACCAAGGACTCTCCGCGCTATTCCAGACACGGCCACGTCAGCGTTGCGGCACCTCGCGCAGTTCAATGTCGCTCGGACCCAGCTTGTCTAGCGGCGCGGCGAAGCGCTCGGACACCACCAGCACCCCCGTTCCCCGTATGCGGAAGACGTCGGCCGATGGCAGGGAGGCTGCATCCAGCGCCCAGTCGTTGGCCAGGTCGAAGCCCCCCTGGTGGCCGCAGACGTCGCAGGACGGGCTGCTCGGCATCACCGAATCGTGGTGAGCGTGGCCGACAGGCCGTGCCTCCACTTCGTACAGCTGTCCCGCGCTCCCCTGGAGCTCTGCCGGCACCACGTGCAGGCCCTGCAGCTGCGGGCCGTGCAATGCTGCACGCGCATCCTCACGCACGAGCAGCTGCCAGCCAGGCCAGGCCGTCAACGGTCCGAAGTCTCCGGAGGCTGTGCCCCGAAGCGGGCCGAACTCGCCCCCTGGCGCCAGCTCCTGGTCTGCCGCCAACAACGGTGCGACCGCTGCTGCCATGCGCCTGTACTCGGCGATGCTCCTGGGCCAGAGCGCCCCCTCGAGTTCCTCCGCAAGCGCTCCCGTCCCGCTCAAGTCCACCGTCGGGTAAGCACCCGTGTCCGCCCACGTGCCGCAATGCGGACAGTCCACCCCTGGCAACATCCAGCGGTGCTCCGCCTCGTAGCGCCCGGTCCAGCGCCATGGGCCCTGTGACGCGCGCACCTCGTAGTACCGCATCAGTCCTCCCTCACGGGTTGAGGGCTCAGGTCAACGATTTGCCAGTACGTCATGGTCAGGCCGAAGAGCCCGTGCTTCTGAATCATGGCCGACGCCTGCTCGAAGTACTCCACCTTCCGGGCGCGGTTCTGCTTCAGGCGAAGCCATTCCGCCCACTCGCTATTCCACGGCCCGCCTGCTTCGCCGCGGTGAATCTTGTGATGAAGCTCAGCGTCTATGGCAATCACGTACTGGTGGACGTCGATGCCTTTGCGAGCGAAGCGCCCCTCGAAGGCCTGGGGGAAGATGTGGTGCCGTTCCTTTGGTCGGCGGGCCCACTCGTCCATCGCCTGCTGCCGGCGCAACTCACTGGGCAGCGGCTCTCGCCTGTACCAGCGGAAGACCATGACGGGCTGCGAATCGCCCGGAAGTCCCTGGGCGCTTCCCCAGTTACGTTGCGCCCCACTGCCAGGCGCGACGAGCAGTGGCGCCACCATGGCGCCGCGCGTTCGCACCACGCGCCCCGGCTCCAGGTCGTCGCAGCGGTACAGCGCGCAGCTCTCGTCGGCACACACCGCCGCGGTACAGACGTCGTGCGTGTCATCGCTGCACGCGCCGGTCGTTCCCGCCTCCCGCCACACCTCCTCGGGCGTTAGCCGGTGCACTCCAGCTGGCGCGCAGCTGACAACGAGCAGCAGCCCAAGCATCCAACGCATATGCCCCCGGACGTGAAAGCCGCAGTCTTCCGCACAGCTCACCGTCGCGAGCGTGTCCGCGCGGGCAGCGCTCCATCCGGTCGCCGACAGCGACCGGCCTTCCCGTTGCCCCAGGGCACACCCGCCGCTCCCGCGTAGCCTCCGTTGTCTTTCAAGCAGCCGCATTGTCCCGCAGGGCGGGGTCGTCGTGTGTCCGCCCCGAAGCACCTTCCTCGCATCTGGGGGCTGGGGAGGCGGACATGCGGATGAGGTCGTGGTGGTGGGTCGTGGCGGCGGGAAGCGTGCTGGGGTGCGGTGCCGGACCGGAGGCGGTGGACCCGGGGCCCTTGCGCGATGGGACGGAAGTCCAGGCGCGGATGGAAGCGGCGTGGGGCACTCGGGAGGTGAAGCAGGTGCTTCCCTCGGGCCGGACTCCGGGGACGCGGCTGGACAAGGAGCCCCGTCCCGAGCTGCTGACGGACGTCGCGGGCACGCTCTACTTCGTGGTGCAGGAGGAGGATCAGCGCATCGCCCTGTGGAAGAGCGACGGGACGGATGCGGGCACCGTCGTGGTGAAGGCCTTCCCTCCGACGAATGCCATCCTGGGCGGCCTACGGATCGGCCAGATGACCCCGCTGGGCTCGCGGCTGTTCTTCCACCTCTTCGAGCCGGCACTGGGCTGGGAGCTCTGGGTGAGCGACGGGACGACGGAGGGCACCCGGCCTGTCGTGGACCTGAACCCGGGCCCGGAGGGTTCGAACCAGTTCAACATCACGGAGCTCAACGGCGCGCTCTCGTTCTTCCGGCATGCGCCCTACGACCAGGGCGGCACGACGCAGCTGTGGCGCTCGGATGGCACCGCGGCGGGCACGGTCCAGTTGCTGGATTTTGGCCGCCTCACCGGCGGCCCGGGTGTGGTGCTCCCCGCTTCCGGCATCCGCGTGTTCTTCACCGATGACTTCGAGGAGACCGTGCGCTTGTGGCGCACGGACGGCACGGCCGCCGGGACGGTCCAGTTGAAAAACTTCGGCATTCCGGGGCGGTACCAGGGCACGATCCCGTGGACCCTGCGTCTGGGCGAGTCGATGTTGTTCACCCTCCAGGACACGGTGGGCGGCACGGGCCTGTGGCGGACGGACGGCACCCCCGAGGGCACCCGGCTGCTGAAGCGGCTGGATGCGTCCGCGGACGTGGCCCTGTTCCCGCCCCAGGTCGTGGACGGCACCGTGGTGTTCCCCCTCACCGATGAGGGCCCCAGCCTGGAGGTCTGGAAGACGGACGGCACGGAGGCCGGCACGCTGCGGCTGGATGCGTTCGGCCGGGACGGCCAGTTGCTGGGCGTCGCCGGAGGCTTCGCCACGGTGCTCACACGCACCGAGGACGGCCACTCGAAGCTCTGGCGGCTGCCGATGGCCGGTGGGCCCAAGGAGGGCGTCACCATCCTCTCCAATCCCTACGCGGACGACACGAAGGCCGTGCCTGGCCTCCGCAACGCGGTGACGGTGGGCGGTCGCATCTACTTCGCCCGGACGCTGGGAGCGACCGTCCAGACGCCTCGCGACGTGGACCTGTGGGTGACGGATGGCACCGCGGCGGGCACGCGGCGGCTGGCCTCCGGCCTCACCCGGCCGGATGTGTTCCATTCGCCGCTCATGGCCCTGGACTCCGGCCGGCTGCTGTTCTCCGCGAAGGGCAATGTCTGGATCACGGACGGGACAGTCCAGGGCACGCACGCGGTGGACTCCCTGACCGCGAACAAGACTCCGGCGGAAGCGGCTGCCTTTACACGAGTGGGCGAACACATCTTCTTCCGCGCCCTGCCTGGCGCTCCGGGCTTCTCGCTGTGGGCCGTCCCGCTGAGCCAATAGCCTGACGCGTCATGCCCCGCAGGGCCTGTTCCGTGTCTTCCCAGCGACACAGGAAACCCGGGACAGGCCCCGGGCGATGATGATGGGACGTCTTCCGCCCTCCGAGGTTCTCCGTGAAGATCTCCCGTCCGCCGTCATCTCCGCCCGCTTCGCCGACCTCTCAGCCGCGCCCCTCCGTACCGCAGCCGGTCCCGCCGAAGCCTCCCGCGACGCAGTCCCCTTCCGACATCTTCGACGGGCCGGTGGCCAGTACGAACGCGGGCGAAAGCAAACAGGGTGCTTCAGGCAGCAGCATCCGCGTCGGCTCGAGCGGCTCCAGCCGCGGACAAGGCATCGAGGACAAGGACAAGTTCAAGGACACGGAAGGCCCCTCGGGGATCCGCGGGCGCCACGAGGGCGCCGGCACGAGTGCCTCGGGCAGCAGCATCCGCGCGGGCGGTCGAAGCAACTCGGGTGGCACGCAGAGCGATCCCCCGGGCCCGAGGCGGGCTGGGCGCGACTGACCTCTGGCAGGACCGGGATGGCTGTCTGCCTTTGAACGCTGACGCGCCGCATCCCAGACGCCTCTTGGGCTTTCCTGGACTCCAAGGAAACTCCGAACGCGCCAGGTCCGATGATGGTTTCAGGAACTCCGTCCTGAGGTGCCAGTCACATGAAGATCTCCCGCCCGCTGTCGACCCTCCCGCAGATCGAACAGCAGCCCCTCACGCCTCCGGTCAAGTGCGCGTCCGGACAGAGCATCCTCGCGGGTGGCCGGGGGGGTTCCCGCGGTGCACAGGGCTACAAGGATCTTCCGGACGGTTTCCAGGGTGGCGCCCTGCCGGCCCAGCTCGACGGCTCCATTCAGGACCGCCTCCATCGCGGCCCGGTGGGTGACGGCGGCGAGGCGCGGCCCTGTGCCTCCGGCTCCAGCGCGAGGGGCATGGGGGGCGGACACTCGGGTTCCGTCTCGTGCAGCTTCGTGCCCCCGGACAGCGGGGCAGCGGGCGCGCCCGAGTCGAAGCCGTCTACCCCCCTGGAGAAGTTCGCCGAGAAGATCCGCGACCTGTTCGCGAAGCTGCTGGACGGGGACATCCCGGAGGCCTCCCGCCGTGGCCGGGTGGCGACGGGCGACAGCTCCCGGTCCTCGGGCTCCAAGCACTCTGGCAGTGGCCAGGGCCGCATCGGGGCCGAAGAGGAGCCCCAGCCGGCCGACTTCTCGTCCCGGTCCAGCCGCGAACCCAGGGCGTGATCCTGCGCTCCGGGCGCGAGTGACGGTAGGCTTGCGCCGGAATGAACGACGTCCAGCGATTCGGGCCGTACCGCGTCCTGCGGGACATTGGCGAAGGCGGCATGGGGCGCGTCTCGCTCGCGGAACGTGAGGGCTGGGAAGAGCCGGTCGTCCTCAAGCGCATCCACTCCGAGCACGCCGCCGACATCCGCTTCCGCCGCCGCCTGCTGAGGGAGGCGGAGGTCGCCGCCGGACTGCACCACCTCAACGTGGTGCGCGTGCTGGAGACGGGCGTCATCGACGACCAGGTCTACCTGTCCATGGAGTACGTCGCGGGCTCCAGCCTCGCGCACATCCACGCGGCCAGCCGGCCGGAGCTGCTACCGCCAGGCCCCATCCTGGATGCCATCGCGCAGGCCTGTGACGGGCTCGCGTACGTGCACCGCTTCGTCAATCCGGAGTCGGGCAAGTGGATGGAGCTCATCCACCGCGACGTGTCCCTGGACAACCTGCTGCTGTCCTACACCGGCACGGTGAAGATCGCGGACTTCGGCATCGTGAAGACGTCGGAAGGCACGCAGACGACTTCCGGCGTGGTGATGGGGAAATTGGCGTACATGTCCCCGGAGCAGATCCGCGACGAGGTCCTGGACGAGCGCGCGGACCTGTACTCGCTGGGCGTCTGTCTTTACGAGCTGCTCGCCGGACGCCGGCCGTTTCCCATCCAGCGCGGCCGCTCGGTGATGGAGTCGGTGCTGTATGACGCTCCGCCGCCGCTCACGCCGCAGCGTCCGGGGATTTCCGCGTCGCTGGTGTCGCTGGTGGAGGCCCTGCTCGCCAAGGACCGCAAGGGCAGGCCCACGGAGGCCACCGCCGTGGCGAAGGAGCTCCGCGAGGAGCTGGCCCGGCTGGGGGAGTCGCCCCTCTTCCCGTCCCGGCTGATGGAGCCGCCCACCGGCGTCCCGGAGAAGCCCCGGAGGCTCCGCCCGGCCCTGCCCCAGCC
>NZ_RAVY01000276.1:0-9781 GCF_003611625.1 Corallococcus sp. CA054B | reverse complement strand
TGGTGGGGTCGTTCGGTCTGAAGGGGCGCGTGCTGCTGACGGAGCGCTGGGGCGTGGCGGCGGAGGCGCAGGCGGGTGGCGCGCTGATGGGGCGGCTGTCGCTGGTGTACGCGGTGGGAGGTGACACGTGAGCGGCGGATTTCGTGCACTGGGCGCGCTGGGCCTGACGGCGGCGCTGCTGACCCCGGGCTGCATGCGCCCCAGCGAGGACCGCGCGGTGCGGGACACGCGCGTGGGGAAGGCGGAAGCGGACGCGCTGACGGTGGAGGTGGAGGGCGGGCTCGCGTCGGTGCGGACGCTGGCGTCGGGGACGCTGGAGCTGTGGGGCCAGGCGCCGGTGTTCACCACGAAGGTCACCGCGAGCGCGGATGCGCGGACGGACTGGCTGTTCATGGTGCACAACGCGATGCCGGACGCGGTGCTGGACGCCGTGGACGAAGCGGGCACGCCGCTGACGGTGGTGGCGATGCCGGACGCGCACCCGACGGTGAAGGCGTGGCGCGTGGCCCTGCGGCCGGGGACGACGATGCGGCTGACGGTGGCGCCGCCGGACTGGGACGCGCGCGAGCCGTTCCGCTTCGCGGCGCTGGCGGACGTGCAGGAGGCGCTGTCGAAGGTGGGGGACGTCTACGCGAAGCTGAATGAGGACCCCAGCCTGCGCTTCATCTTCTTCGCGGGCGACCTGACGGAGTACGGGACGCGCGAGCAGCTGGAGGAGTTCCAGCAGCGGCTGGAGGCGGACTCGCGCATCCCGCTGTACGCGACGCTGGGCAACCACGAGACCTTCACGGACGACGCGCGCGAGTATCAGCGGCTGGTGGGCCGGGGCAGCCAGCACTTCACCTTCCATGGCGTGCACTTCAGCCTGGTGGACTCCGGCAGCAGCACGGTGGATCCGATGGTGGAGGAGGAGCTGGACGGCTGGCTGGAGGAGGCGCGCGACGCGGTGCACATCGTGGCGATGCACATCCCGCCGTTGGATCCGATTGGCGTCCGGGGCGGAGGCTTCGCGGTGCGCAACGAGGCGGCGGGGCTGGTGGGGAAGATGGCGCGCGCGGGGGTGGACCTGACGCTCTACGGCCACATCCACAGCTACTATTCGTTCTCCAACGCGGGCATCCCGGCGTACATCTCCGGAGGGGGCGGGGCGATTCCGGAGCGTTTCGACGGGGTGGGCCGGCACTTCCTGGCGGTGGGCGTGGATCCGTCGGCTGGTGTGCGAGAGGTCGGCCTGGTGCGGGTGGATTGATCAGCACAAGCCTTGACGGGGGATGCGGGGCCGACTTTCCGGCCTGTTAGAAGACCCCCTTGAAAGGGCACTGAACATCTGGGCAGATAGGCGTCGTTCAAACGCCTTGTGAGGAGGCCTGTCCATGTTCGAAACCCCCGAGAACGATTCCATCTCCCCCGCGCTGCGCGCGCTGCTCGAGCTGTTCGCCACGGACCTGGCGGACGTGAAGTTCCCGGACGTGGACACGGCGGTGCTGGGCGAGTCCGCGGCGCACGTGCGTGAGAAGGCGGAGGCGGTGGCCCGGGCGCAGGCGGCGCTGGACGCGGCGAGGCTGGCGCTGAACGAGAGCCAGGAGTCGCTGCTGCAGAAGGGGCAGCGCGCGCTGGCGTACGCGAAGGTGTTCGCGGAGGACGACGCGGACCTGGGCGCGAAGCTGGATGCCATCCACCTGCCGCGTCCGGTGCGCAAGGGCGGCCAGGCCCAGGTGGATCCGGTGGGCGGGGCGCCGGGCAACGACGACAACGCCCCGCGCCGCCGTGGCCGTCCCCCCAAGCTGCGCCCGGTGGCCAACCTCTTCACGGACGGCGGCAACGGCGCGGACGGTGGGCAGGACGAAGCCCCCGCGAGCCTTCAGTCGTAGCCCGCAGGAAGAAGACCGCGTGCCCCCGTACGGCGCTGCCGGGAGCACGCGGTCATGTGTTCACCGAAGGGCTAAGCCAGAGGAAGTAAGTCCTGTCAGAGGGTAGCGCGAGGCGCGAGCAGCCTGAGCCGACCGGAGCGCCGCAAGCGGTGCAGCAGCCGGACGGCTTGAGAATAGAACTCCTCGCGCTGCTCCGTCAGCATCTGGCTGAAGTAGGTGCTCTTGAGCTCGTCCCAGTAGCCCTCAATCCAGTTGAGGGTTTCCGAGGTGTACGCAGGCAGTCGCAAGACGCGCACCTGGGGCCGGGCGGCTTCAAGGGCGGCTTGGGCGCGGTGGGAAGTGAAGGGGCCGCCGTTGTCGAGGACGAGCACGATGCGTCGGGCCGTCCGTTTTGCCCGCGCCACCAGCTTTTCGAGCAGCGACAGAAACAGGGCGGTGGTGACGCTCTTGGGCTGGTAGGCGAAGAGGAAGTGCCTGCTGGGAAAGCGGATGGCCCCCACCACCCCCACTCGCACATTCTTGCCCGGAGTGGGCACCAGCAGCCGCTGCCCTTTGCGCCGCCACATGGAGCGCGTCACCGGGAGAAGGTTGAAGTGAACGCCGTCGGCGTACCACAGCTCGAAGTCGGCCCGGGGCTCTCGGGCTGCCTTCTGCAGACGGTGCAGGCGCCTGAAGGCGCGTGCTTTTTTCCTCCTCGTCCGCCAGGTGCCGGGTGGTGAGCTTGGCGCGCCGCCACACATAGCCGTGGCACCGCAGGACTTCGCCCACCCAGCGCGCGCTCAAATGCACGCCGGTGCGTTGCTGGAGGTAGGCGGCCAGCCGTGCACGCGTCCAGCGAGCAAATGCAAAGCCCAGCTTCTCCGGCGCCGTGTCCACGGTGCGCATCAGGAGCCTCAGGTAGCTGGAGGACACGCTCGACGGACGGCCCGGGCGAACCGTGTCAGCCAGTCCCCCCAGCCCTTGCTCACGCCAGCGTCGGCGGCAGCGCTGGACGGTGCGCGTGGTAACTCCCAGGGCCGTAGCGATGCACCGAGCGCTCTGGCCTTGAGCGCTCAACAGCACGATGGCCGCTCGCAGCGCTACGCCCTCCGGAGCCTGCTGCCGCAAAGCGCGTACCAGCCGGCTCCGCTCGGCTGCCGTCAGCTCCAACTCTCGGTGCTGGTGGGGCACTTCGCCGCTCCTTCTGCACAACCGGAGGAGCGGCAATCTTACCCCCTGACAGGACTTACTTCCTCTGGCTTAGTTCTTCGGGAACGCAGTCCAGCCGGCCAGCCAGTTGGTGGGGCCCACCGCGCCGACGAAGCGCGCGCTGGTGTCGAAGCCCGCGCCCGGCGTGGCCGCGTTGTCCGGGTTCAGCGCCGGGGAGTTCGCCACCGGGGTGAAGTCCGGGGCGTCCAGGTTCGACGCCGCCGTCAGCTGCGCGTCCAGGACCTTGTTGTTCAGGCCCGTGGCCAGCACCTTCTCCGCCTCCGCGAACTTGCTCACGTCCGGATCCGTCACCGTGCCCGCCGCGTCCTTCTTCGGGTTCGGCGCGTTCGGGATGGAGACGGAGTCACCCTTGTTGTTCCAGAAGAGCGCGTTCTGGATGGAGAGCTCCGGGGTGGCCGCGTTCCACAGCGCCGCGGAGGCCGTGCCGTCCACGTCGACCGCCGAGTCCGCGAAGTTCGCCACGATGACGTTGCGCAAGAGGCCGCCCGCGCCCGTGTTGAACACCAGGCCCTCCTGCGCCGGCGTCGTGCCCGCCGCGCGGCCGGAGCCGATGAACGTCGCGTTCCAGATCTCCGGCACCGTGTGAGGCTGCGCGCCGTTGTCATTCTTGTTGCCGGACGCCTCGATGGCGCGGTTGCCCACGATGGCGTTCTGCTGCACCACCAGGAACTGCACCTTGCCGCGCCAGCCCAGGTCGTAGTCCAGGCCGTCGTCGTCCGGCTGGCTGATGACGATGTGCTTCAGGCCCGCCGTGCCGCCGAACATCTCCACGCCGTCGTCAGCGCCCTTGTGCACCTGCACGTAGTCGATGTCCGTCGCGGTGCCGCACGCGCCCGTCGTCAGGCCGTTGAGCTCGTTGTCCTCGGCCAGCTCGTAGCCCGCGAACTCGATGCGCGCGTACTTCAGCTTGCCGCAGTCGTGCGCGTCGTCCCCGCCGCCGTACTTCGTGCGCGTGTCACCGCTGGTGGCGAAGAAGCCCTCGATGGTGTTCTCGCCGCCAGCCACGTTGAGGGTCGCCTTGCCCAGCAGCACCACGCCGCCCCAGTTGCCGGCCTGGCGCGTGCCCACCGCCTGTGAGCTGGTGAAGACGATGGGCTTCTCCGCCGTGCCCACCGCGTTGAGCTTCGCTTCGCGGGTGATGACCAGCGCGCTGCCCATGTCGCCCTTGACGGTGACGCCCGGCTCGATGGTGAGCGTGCCGCTCTCCACGAACACGTAGTCCTTCAGGGTGTACGTCGTGCCGGCCTTCCAGGTCGTGTCGCCCTTGATGCTGCCCTTCACGTCCTGCTCGGTGGCCTGCGGATCGCCGCCGTCCGGGTTGCCGTTGTTCTTGTCGTCGTCGCCGCAGCCGGCGAGCAGCGCGAGGCTGGAGAGGGTGAGGACGGAGGCAAAGAGGCTCTTCATGTCGGTGCGTCCTTTCAGGGGAAGGGGAGGCGCTACAGGGCCCAGCCGAGCGACGCGGTGAACGCCACGCCGGGCTTGTACGTCTGCACCGTCACGTCCCCCTGGCGGAGGGTGACGGAGGCGTTGAGGAGGTTCGCGGCGGTCAGCTTCAGCTGCGTCGCGCCGAGCTTCTGGGTGAGGCTGATGTCCACGCGGTGGAAGGGCCGCTCGTACACGTCCGGCAGGCCCTGCACGCCGACCTCGCTGATGCGCTGGCCGTACACGTTGTAGAGCACGGCCACTTCCGTGCCGCTCTCCGGCCGCTCGTAGCCCACGTTCACGTTGACCACGTAGGGAGACTGGCCCTGGAGCGGACGGTCCTTGTTCGTCTGCGCGCCCAGCGCGGAGTCACCCAGGTCCACCTCGGACTGGATGAGCGTCAGGTTCGCGCCCACTCGCACCGGGCGAAGTGCCGGGCTGAAGCGCGCCAGCGACGTGCGCGCCTCCAACTCCACGCCGTAGCTGTCCGCGCCCGCGGCGTTCTCGAAGCCCAGGTCGCCCGAGTCCGGGTTGCGGATGACGCGCTCGATGGGGTTCTGGAAGCGCTTGTAGAAGGCGCTCGCGGCCAGCACGTCGTTCTCGCCCACGAACCACTCGGCGCGCACGTCCACGTTGTGGATGCGCGTCTCCAGCAGGTCGGGGTTGCCGGACACGTTCCGGCGGCGCACGAAGTCGAAGAAGATGAACGGCGCCAGCTCGCGGAAGGTGGGCCGCGCCAGCGTGTAGCTGTAGCCCGCGCGCAGGTTCACCTCCGGGGACAGCGCGTAGGTCGCGTTGAGAGACGGCAGCACGTCCAGGGAGTTCTGGTCCGCGCCGCCGGAGTCGCTCTCCACGCCGGTGAACGGGTCCTTGAGCGTCAGCTGCTGGTGGGACGCCTCCAGGCGCACGCCGCCCACCAGGCGCAGCGGCTCCACGGGCTTGTAGTCCGCGGACACGTAGCCGGCGTAGATGCCCAGGAAGGCGTTGTAGGCGTCATCCGCGCGCGTCGTCTCGCGCACGCTGATGGAGGTGCCCACGTTCTCCGGCGAGAAGAGCTGCTCGGGGGACTGGGTGCGGTCCACCGGCTCTTCGGTGAGCAGGTAGCGGAAGCGGCGCGCGTTGAAGTCGCGGAAGGACACCTGGGTGAGGCCGCCCACCTTCACGCGCAGGTCGGAGGTGAAGGGCAGGGTGAGGTTGAGGCTGCCGCCCGTGGACGTCTCGCCCAGCTCCGCGAAGAAGCGCTCGCCGCTGTTGGGCTGGTTGGGGAAGGACAGCTGCGCGTCCGGGTTGTTGAGGGCGGCGCTGTAGAGCGTGTCGCGCGTGTCGGGCTCGTCGCGGTCCACGCGGGAGATGTTGGCCTGCCAGTCCACCTCCGAGTCGCCCAGCAGCCCCAGGCGGTGGAAGCCGCGCAGCTGCGTGAAGGACAGCGCGCGGGTGATGAACTGGAGGCGGGTGCTGGCGTAGGTGTCGCCGCGCACGTTGTTGTTGCCGTTGGCGGTGTACGTGCGCGTGTCGGTGCCGCGCGTGTAGAGGCTGAAGAGGGTCAGCTCGTTGTCGCGGTCGAACTGGTAGCCCACGCTGGCCAGGCCGCTGAGGTTCGCGGTGGAGAAGCCCTGCGTGGTGCGCGCGACGTCCTGGGAGATGAGGCTGCCGGACTCGTCGCGGGCGGCGCGGGCGAAGTCGCCCGTCTGCACGCCGTCGCGGTGGCCGTAGTTGACGGTGGCCAGGTAGCCCAGGCGCTGGTTGCCGAAGCGCAGCGTGTCACCCAGGGACGCGCCCAGGCCCAGGTTGGGGACGGCGCGCGTGGTGCGCTTCTCCCAGACGTGGGTGAAGCTCTCCCACTGGCTCTCCAGCTGCTGCGCGGACTCGCCGCCCGCGCCCAGGCGGTGGTCGCGGGGGAGCGCGTCCGGCAGGGCGCGGTCGGAGGAGGCGAAGCCCAGCGTCTCGCCGAAGCCGCCCTGCGCCTGCGAGTTGCGCTCGCGGAAGGTGGTGACGGTGTCGCCGCCCAGGGTGAGGCGCGGCTTGAACTCGAACTGGGAGGGGTAGGTGTTGGTCTCGATGAGCAGCGTGCCGCCGCCGAAGGTGCCCGGCAGGTCCGGCGTGTAGCTCTTCACCACGTTGAGGTTGGCGAGCAGGCTCGTTGGGAACAGGTCCAGCGGCACGCTGGGCTCGTCCGGCTCCGGGCTGGGCAGGAGCGCGCCGTTGAGGAGCGTGGTGGCGTAGCGGCCACCCAGGCCGCGCAGGAGCACGTAGCGGCCGTCCACCACCGTGGCGCTGACCACGCGCTTCACGGCGTCACCGGCGCTGGAGTCCGGCGTGCGGGCGATCTCCTGCGCGCTGATGGCGTCGGAGACGGCGGCGGCCTTCTTGCGGTCCTGGAGCAGGGCGCCTTCCGCGCGGCGGTCGGAGCGGGCCTCGACGACGACCTCCTGCACCGCGCCCACGTCCGCGCTGAGCGCGACGTCCAGCTTCGTGGCCTTGCCCTGGGTGACGACGACGCCCGTGATGCGGCGGCCCTGGTACACGTCGTAGAAGGCGCGCAGGTCGTACCTGCCCGGCGGCAGCGCGAGCCGGTAGTTGCCGTCCAGGTCCGTGAGGGCCTGCTTGTCGGCGCCCGTCACCACCTTCACGGTGGCCTCGATGAGGCCTTCACCGTTGGCCTCGTCCGTCAGCCGGCCGTGGATGCCGGTGAAGCCCGGGGGCGGCGTGGCGGACTCGGCCAGGGCCTCATCGCCCATGGCGGCTTCGCCGGAAGCCGTGGCCTCGTCCGAAGGGGTGGTGTCCGGCGGAGGGGGAAGCTCTCCGGCCGGCTGCTGGCCGGGAGAGGCGGAGGGCGAAGTCGCGGCGGGCGCGGAGGACTCCGCGCCGGGCGCCTGCGCGAAGGCAGGCAGGGTGATGAGCACGAGTGACGCCACGCAGGCGCGCACGAAGCTTGTACGAGACAACACGGCTCTCCTTGCCGACAGCGACGCGCACTCAACGCGACGCCCGTGGCATTGGGATGAAGGGTTTGTGACGTCTGTGGCGGTGGCGGGAAAACTCGGCGTCACGAACCGCGCGCGGCTTCACGAAGCCGCGCGCGGGGCGCCTGGAGTCAGTCCGCCAGTCGTTCCGGCAGCACGGCGACGGTGATGTTCCCGCCCCGCGCCAGGTCCAGCACTTCCATCGCACTTCCGTACGGCACCGCGTCGCTCGCGTCGAAGAAGACGATCTTGTCCGCGCGCGCGTTCAACATGCGCCGCAGGCGGGCCACCACCTGGTCGCGCGGAACCTCTTCGCGGTTGATGCGCAGCGTGCCGGCCTTGTCCACCGTGAGCACCACGGGTGGCTTCGCGTCCGGAGGCGGAGGCGTGGCCTCCTCCTGCTTGTCCGGCTTCGCGGGCACGTTCATCCACAGGTTCTTGGTCATCAGCGGCGTGACGACCATGAAGATGATGAGGAGGACCAACACCACGTCCACCAGGGGCGTCACGTTCATCGTGGGGCGGACGCCGCCGCCCTTGTTGCCACCGACGTCGAAAGCCATGGCGCGTGCCTCCCCTTCAGTTCTTCTTCCGGTCGATGACCTGGAGACTGATGCCCGGGAACCCCATGTCCTGCATCGCCTTGAACACGCCGCGCACCTGCGCGTACGCCACGCCCTTGTCCGCCTTGAGCACCACGGGCGCGTCCGGCTTCGCCTGGTGCAGCGCCTTGAGCTCCACCACCAGCGCGTCCCGGGTCAGCTGCTTGCGGTCCAGGTAGAACGACCCGTTGGACGCCAGGCTCACCGTGGTGGGCTCCAGGTTCTTGTTCTCCGCGTCCGGGTTCATCGCCGCGGGCAGGTCCACCGCGGCGCCGGCCTCCAGCTGCGGCGTGACGACCATGAAGATGATCAGGAGGACGAGCACCACGTCCACCAGCGGCGTCACGTTCATCTCCGGCGTGAGGCTCCTACGCGTGGCCGACATCGCCCGCCTCGGTCCGCGTGGAGACGACGTCCGTGGCGCCCGAGTGCGAGCCGCCGTGGGCCGCCACCGCGCGCTTGTCGCCGGCCATGTCCTCCAGGTGGTCCATGAACTCGCTGCGGGCCTGCTCCAGGGAGAGCAGCAGCGCGTCCGCGCGGGTGGACAGGAAGTTGAACATCAGCACCGCGGGGATGGCGACCAGCAGGCCCAGCGCCGTGACGACGAGCGCCTCCGCGATACCGGCGGACACCGCGCCCAGGCCGCCGGAGCCCTCCTTCGCGATGCCGGCGAAGGCCTCGATGATGCCCACCACCGTGCCGAGCAGACCGACGAACGGCGCCACCGAACCCACCGTGGCCAGCACCGACATGCCGCGGCGCACGTCCGCGGTGATGCGCTCGTTGATGCGCACCAGGTCGCGCCGCGTGAGCTCCACCGCGCCCAGCTTGCCGGCCGGAGCCCGCGACCTGGCGAGGAACGTCTTCATGCCACCGCCCAGCATCATCGCCAGGTGGCTGCTCTTGTTGCCGTCCGCCTCCTTCACCAGCGCGTCGTGCTGCTGCTGCGCGAGCAGCGGACCGGCGCGGCCCGCGAACTGGCGGGACGCGGCGCGCGAGCGGAAGTAGACGAACAGGCGCTCGAAGAAGACCGCCAGTGACGCGACCGCGAAGGCGATCAGCGTCCAGGCGATGCCCAGGGCGAAGACGCCCATGTGCGCGTAGATTTCCTTGAGATTGAAGTTCATGGCTGTGGCTTTCCGAGGGGGGAGGAAGGCGTCAGGACTTGAGGCGGAACGGGACCTTGAAGATGCGGAAGACGGCGGTCGGCTGACCGGACACGACGGCGGGCTTGAAGCGCCACGTGCGAACGGCGGCCAGCGCGGCGCTGGCGAAGGGCTCATCGCCGCGCATCACCTTGAGGCCGGTGACGCGGCCGTCGACCTCGACGACGCCCTTGAGGATGACCAGCCCCTCCAGCCCCCTGGAGCGGGCGTCGGACGGGTACTCGGGGATGAGGTTCGCGGCCAGCGGCTCCGGCGGCGTCCCCGTCTCCGGGAGGTTGATGGGCTGCGCGCGGCCACCACCGATGGCCATGCCCTCGCCGCTGCCGGTGCCACCCACCACGCCGCCAGGGACGAGCGTGCCCGTGCCACCGACGGCCATGGGCGCCGCGGCGACGACCTCCTTCTCAGCCTCGGGCGGCTTGTCGAGCGGCACCGCGTCCGGGGCCTTCAGCGGCGCGGGAGCAACGGTGGGCACCGCCGCGGGCGGAGGCGCGGCCTTGGCGACAGGCGGCGCGGCGCGGGGCGGAGGCTTCGCGACAGGCGGAGGA